>JAEUWI010000004.1 GCA_016791475.1 Candidatus Hydrogenedentota bacterium | reverse complement strand
GACCCAGCCCGTTTCGGATAGATTTCCTTCGTGAGGCAACGAATACATTTCGAGTAGATTTATTGTGAGGCAATTCGCGCGCTATACATCCGCCACTCCGCCGTAGTATCCTTGCGCCACCATGCGGCAGATCATGGACCGGACGCGGGCGCGAGAATTGGAATGACCCAGACTTTGCAGAATGACACCTTTTTGCGTGCCCTTCGCGGCGAGAAGACTCCCTATACCCCCATCTGGATGATGCGGCAGGCGGGCCGTACCGATCCGGCCTATCTCAAGCTTAAGGACGAGGCCGCGCTGCCATTGGAGGACTTGTTTCGCCATCCGGCCTACGCTACGGAGATTACGCTGCTTCCCAAGCGTTTCGGCGTCGACGCGCTCATCTATTTTCAAGACATTCTCACCCCGCTGACGCCCATGGGCGCCCATTTTGTCTTTGCACCCGGACCCAAGCTGGTGGACCGGGTGGAGACGGTGGAGGATGTGGAGCGGCTCCACGGCTACGACGTGGAGGCGGAGCTGCCCTTCGTTCAATACACCTTCGAGTCGATTTTTGATCAGCTCGATGGAGAGCTTCCCGTTTTGGGCTTTGGCGGGTCGCCCTTGACTCTGGCGGTGTTCATCCTGGAGGGCAAGAGCTTCGGCGATACGGCCTCCCGCGCCATGGCCTTCATGGCGCAGGAGCCCGAGGCGCTCCACCGACTGCTGGACCGCATCACCGAGATGACCATCGCCTACCTGAAGTATCAGGCCCGTTGCGGGGTTGCCGCAGTGCAGCTTTTCGAGTCGGCGGCCTTTCTGCTGACGCCCGATCAATACCGCGAGTTCGCCCTGCCCTATCAGCAGCGGATTTTCTCCGCCGTGAAGGGCATCGTGCCCACCATCAATTTCGCACGGGAGTGGAACTCGCTGGAAGATCTTGACGCGGGCGGCGCGGACGTCATCAGTCTCCCGTCCACCATTCACCTGCGCGATGCACGGGCTCAGCTCGGTGCCGATCGCGTCTTTCAGGGCAACCTCGACAATCACCTTCTGGCCTACGGCAGCGAGGAAGACATCGCCACCGCCGTGGAGGATTGCGTGCTCGCCGGGGAGCACCGGGGACACCTGTTCAATCTGAGCCACGGGCTGCTGCGTGAAACGCCCTTCGAACGTGTACTCCGGCTGGTGGAACAGGTCCACGCCGTGCGTTGTCCCTGACCTGGGAGTGAACCGCCGTGCGAAATCAGATCCGACTTGCATTCTTCCTCGTGTTGTGTGGCGCCCTGGCCCTGTGCGGCTGCGCCGTCCCCAAAGCCATCGGCAAGACCGCGGGCGGTATCGTAAAAGGCGCGGGAAAAGTCGTCTCCGGCACGGCCAAGGCGGTCACCAAACCCTTGCGGTGAAGACTTGCAGCCCAGGATTACTAGGCTGGAGGCTTCAGACTGCAGGCTGCAGAAGCCCAGTCGCCCAATGACCCATACGACCCATAAGACCCATAAGACCCATAAGACCCATTGCTTCCTCCTCACTGAAGCCTGAAGCCTTTTTCCTGTCCCCAATTCCATATGCTATACTCCGAATCTTAACCCCTTGCAAAGGAGATCTCATGGCTACGGTAGGGTATGGAATTATCGGTTGCGGCAATATTGGGCCGATTCATGCGGCGGCGATTGCGGAAGTGCGCGGTGCGAAACTGGTGGGCGTGGCCGATGTTCGGCTGGAGACGGCGGAGAAGCTCGCGGGGCAATACGGTGCGGCGGCCTTTGACAACTACAAGGAAATGCTGAAGCGCCCGGATATTCAGGCCGTTTCCCTGTGCGTCCCGAGCGGCATGCGCGCCGAAATTGCCGTGGACATTGCGAAGGCGGGCAAGCACATCCTTTCGGAAAAGCCTCTCGACGTTACCACGAAACGTATCGACACCATCATCAACGCCGCCGACAGGGCGGGCGTTTTTCTTGGCTGTATTTTTCAGAGCCGCTTTGCTGAAGGCGCAGAGCAGATCCGTACCGCCGTTGAACAGGGCCGCTTCGGCAAGTTGGTGCTGGGCGACGCCTACATCAAGTGGTTCCGCTCTCAGGCCTATTACGACAGCGGCGCGTGGCGTGGAACGTGGAAATTCGACGGCGGCGGCGCGCTGATGAACCAGGGTATTCACTACATCGATCTGCTCCAGTGGTTCATGGGCCCGGTAAAATCGGTCTATGCGCGCACGGCCCTGGTGGCCCACGAGCGCCTGGAGGTCGAAGATCTGGCTACGGCCATTCTGGAGTTTGAGAACGGCGCCCAGGGCGTGATCGAAGGCAGCACCGCCATCTGGCCCGGCCACCCCGCGCGCATCGAAATTCACGGCACCGAAGGCAGCGCCGCCATGGAAGACGGTAAAGTAGTCTCCTGGAAATTCAGCAAGGCCAAGCCCGTGGACAAGAAGATCGAAGCGGCCATGGCGGGCGATTCCGCCCTTGGCTCGGGCGCATCGGATCCGCTGAGCGGCTTGAAGATTGAGGGGCACCGTCGCCAGATCGATGACTTTACCAAGGCCATCCAGACTGGGCGCCAGCCCGCTATCCAGGGGCGTGAAGGCCGACTGGCCGTTGCCCTTATCGAGGCGATCTACAAATCCGCAAGAACCGGCAAGGTCGTCAAATTGTAGGCCGTGGTGGGTTATCGGGTCACGCCCAAACCCCGGTCGGATCGTGCGGGAATAGGATGGCAAACCGTAGCCTTCAAAGGCGCAGAGAAGACAATCCCATGAAACACTTCATTCAAATCGTTGTCGCGGCCTCGTTGCTGCTGGTGGCCCCATGCGTCCGGGCGCAGGGTCAGGAGTTGACCGCCGAGCAGGCGGCCCAGGTGATCGCCTACGTGGGTGACGAAGTCATCACCGCGGGTGAGTTCGCCCGGGATGTCCAATTCAAAATGCGCCAGATCGAAGGGGCCACGGGCCAGAAGGTCAACCCCGATCTGCGCTTTCGCCGAGCCCTCCTCACGGAAGTCATCAACAGCCGTATTCTGGGCATCGCCGCAAGAAACGCGGGCACGCAGGTGTCGGAAGAGGAGCTGGAAAAAGAGTTCCAGGAGCGCAAGGCGGTATTCGACAGCGAGGAGGCCTATCAGGGTTACCTGAAGCGGCTGCACATGACCGAGGCCGAACTCCGCGAGAATGTCCGTTCCCGTTTGCGCGTGAAGAATTTCGTCGATCATGAGACCGGAGAGTTGAGCGCCACCGACGAGGAAATCACAAAGTCCTATGAGACCCTCAAAGCCGAAGGCAAGATGAACCGGAAAGAAAAGACGCGCGACATCGCCGTGATGCTGTTCCGCGCCAAAGGCGGAGCGGACGAGGACTGGCGCGGTGCGGAAGAGCGCGCCAATGCCGCGCGAGCCCGTGTCGTCGCCGGAGAATCGTTCGACGCGGTCGCGCGCGAGGTCTCTGAAGACCCGTCCACCGCACCCCGCGGCGGAGTGCTCCGGGAGATGAAATTCGGCAGCTTTTATCCCGAGTTGGAAACCGCCATGGACAGCCTGAAGCCGGGAGAGGTGTCGGCCCCGGTGCGCAGTGTGATGGGTTGGTATGTCATCACAATCCAGTCGGTGAATGAGCCGGGGACTGTTCCCATAGAGTCCGCGCGCGATGTCCTTCGCGAGCAAGTGATCGACGGAAAACGCAGGGAAGTCATTGCCGGCATCGTGGCCGAAACGCAGAAACTTATCCGGGTCGAGCTGGTGGACACGCCGACGCCGCCCGTTCCCGCGGAGCCCCTTACGCCGCCCACACCCCTTCCGGCGAAACCCGACGTGCCTGTGCCCGCGCCCGCGCCCGAGCCCGCACCGGACGCCGACACGCCCCTTCCCGCGCCGAGTTGACCTTCGGCATGCCCAGGGCCAGAGCAAATGCGGTATTGTGAAGCATCATTGGTATGAGGATGGGTTGAATGAGCAGATTTCTGAAGATCGGGTTGGTTGGCGCCGGCATGTTTGGCGGAGACGTGCATCTCCGTACCTATTGCCAGTTGCAACAGAACGGCATCCTCCCCTGGCTGGGCAGGATCGGCCTCGACAACATGGCCCGGGCCCTGGGCGACATCCAGGTGGATTTCGTGGCCCTCGCCACCAACACCCCGGGCTCCTGCGCGCGAAAACGGGAGGAATACGGCAAACTCGGGATGAACTTCGCCACCTACCACGGCGACACCCCCTGGATGGACTTGCTCGACGCCCACCCGGATCTGGACATCCTGGCCGTGGCCACACCGGACCACCTCCACGCCGCCCCTATCCTGGCGGCCCTCGAACGCGGGGTCCATGTCATCACCGAAAAACCCATGACCCTCCTGGCGGAAGAGGCCGACGCGATTATCGATGCCTCCAGGAAGGCCGGGCGCCTCGTTGGTGTCGATATGCACAAGCGCTATGACCCCGATCACCTGAGCATTCGGGACAAGATTTCCCAGCGCATCGGCGAGCCACTCTATGGCCGCGCCGTACTTGAAGAGCCCCTGGAGGTCTCCACCGAGGTCTTCAAGAACTGGGCGTCGAAGAGCGACCCCTTCAGCTATGTGGGGTGCCACTGGACCGATCTCTATATCGCCTATTTCGGCGTGAAACCCGTCTCGCTCCACGCCGTAGGCCAGAAGAAAAAGCTCCGCAATGAACACGGCATGGACGCCTTCGACGCGGTCCAGGTCAAGGTTCAGTTCGACAATGGCATGAGCATCGACTTCATCAACAACTGGATCGTGCCCGACAAGTTTGAGGCTCCCGTAAACCAGGAGAGCCAGCTCTTCGGTACCCACGGCATGGTCGAGTCCGACAGTCAATACCGGGGCCTGCGTTTCTGCACCACCGAGCGCGGCACCCAGACCATGAACAGCCACTTCACCCGCGATGTAACCCGCGAAGACGGCAGCCTCGCCTATGTGGGCTATGGCGTGGACAGCCTCGTGGTATGCATCGAGAAAGTCGCCGAGATGAAGTTTCTGGGTAAATCGCTCGACGAAGTGGAGAAGGGGTATCCCAACGCCGCGGAGGCCCGTCTCTCCGTGTTAATCGTCGATGCCGCACGGGAAGTTATTCAGCGTAATCAGGCCTACATCGAAGCGGGAAAGGGCGCGCCCGTCACCGCCGTCTTCAATGAGCACGGTATAACTGTATACGATCCCTATGCCGGTCCCGCCGTGATCTACAACCGACCCGTTTGATGCCATGCTCGCCGGGCGCCCCTACCTGAGGATACTCGTGGCTCTGGCCCTGCTGGCCTCGGTGGCGGGCGGTGTTGCCCTCGTCCGTCATCTCGCCACATCCGGCTTTCCCTGGCAGACAAGGCTGTCCTGGAAGCAAATGGAAGGGTTGACCGGCGCCCAGGCAATCGCCAGCACGAAGCTGGAGGTTGAGCTTGATCCCGAGTCGGGCCGCTTGGAGGGCAAGGCAACGCTGGCCGTCACCGCACCGGGGGGGGATGGCTCCCAGGTTATTCTCCTGCTGAATCAGGCCCTGGATGTGGACGAACTTACTTTTGAAGGGCAGTCTCTTTCCTCCCGGCGCAACGGCGAGCGCTTGCTTGTTCAGTTGCCGCCGGAAGCCACTGCTGGGCGGCTCCAGGTCGCCTACAGCGGAGTTCTTGAATCGGGAAACTCTTCAACGCTGCTCGCAACGCCCGGTGAGTTCGTCGTGGACCGCCTCCAATTCTGGTACCCTGTGGATCTCAATAGTTTCTCAACCCTTGCTGTGGCCGCCACGGTTCCCGAAGACTTTGAAGTCGTCTGGAGTGGCGCCCTCCTCGACAACCAGGTGAGGGAGGGGCGGCGTACCGTCCGCTGGGAAGAAAGTCGGCCCGTCCTGGCGGCGGGCTTCGCCGCAGGGCGCTACCAGAAGATCTCACGTGTCCAGGGCAGCATCCGCTGCAATATCTACGGCCGCGAAGTTGACGCCGCCCGCGCCGAGGCCTGGTTGGCCGACCTGGGCGATTCCTACAACTATTTCCACACCCAGTTGGGCCCCGACGGGTTCAACCAACTGAATCTCGTTCTCAGCGATAGCATTGACGGCGCCGCCCATCTGGGTGGCTCCACCCTCCTGTGCAATCCCGCCCGCCTCCAGAACGGTGACGCGTCCTTCGTGCTCATTGCCCACCACGTGGCGCGAAACTGGTGGGGCGAGACCGTCTCCGGCCGATGGTTCAGCAGCCGCCCGGAAGCGGGCGAATGGTTGATGACCAGCCTCTCGGAATACAGCGCCTGGCAGGCCTTGCGCACGCTCAAAGGTCGCCGGGCCTATCTGCGCCATCAGGAGTCCCTCTACTGCCCGCCCGAGATTCCAGGGCCCATGAAAGCCTACAACCTCGAACGTCATCTCTTGCCCGCCGACGGGCTGGATGAGCGCCTCTTCACCGTTCGAGGCCCCTACACCGCCGCGATGTTGGCCGAGTACATCGGGGCCGACGCCTTCGCCCGCGCCTGCCGCAACTTCATGTCGGTCCATCGCTACAGCACCGTCTCCTATGCGGCACTACTGCACGAAATGACCCTGGCCTCCGAAAAGCCCCTCGACGAACTCGTCCGCGTCTGGTTCGACAGGCCCGGCGCGCTGGACTACGCCATCGCGGGAGTAACCCAGGAGGGGGGACGGGTGCACGTGACGGTGGAAAACGTCGGCGATATTCCCGCCTATGTCCCCATGGAGCTGGGCCTCGTCATGGAAGATGGATACCAGGTCCAGACCATTGAGCCTGGTATGCACGGCGATACCGTGAGCTTTACCCTGAACGGACCACTCAAGCGAATCGTCCTCGACCCCGAGTTCGCGGTAGCCGATATGCGCCGTACCAACAACGCCTGGCCCTCCACTCAGTGGCCCCTCGCGCTGAATGTCTCCTCCAGCGGACGTATCGCCCTTGTAAGCCAGTCGGAGTGGGGGGGGGACCGTTCCCACAGGCTCTACCTGTTTCCCCTGGCCGGTCGCACCCCCGAAGGCGCCATCGAACTTGCCGGCTCCATGCCCCTGGACCTCGCCTGGGACTCCGCCGGACAGCAACTTGCGGTCCAGCGCCGCGATTCCGCGGGACTCTGGCGCGACAATCAATGGCACCCCATCGAAGGCAGCGACACCGTATTCCTCGGATGGAGTAAGGCGGGGCCGCTCGTCTGGCGCGCTGGTCGCATCGACATTGTCGGCGCGACGTCCCTAAAAGAGGGCGAACTCCTGCCCCGTCCCCGAGCGGGAAACGCCGATCTTCAAGCCGACACGGAACGCCTGGCGTATCTGACGGACGAAGGCGTGCTGGTCACCTGGGAGGCCGATACGAATACAATCAAGATCGTCCAGGAGGTGGCGCGCCCTTCGGGTGGTCTGCGCTGGCGCGGTGGAAGCAATGAGATCATCTATTTCGAGGAGAGTGGCGGTCTGGTTTCTGTGACGCCGGATTCTCCTGCGGTTACCACGCTGCTCCATCGGAATTACCCCATCGCGCAGGCCAGAATAAGTGAAAACGGCGGTCGGGTGGCGTGGGTGGACCCTGCCGGATTGCTGCGCGGCATGACACCGGGCGAAAGTGAGCCCGTCTACATCTCACTACCCGGTGAAGTCATCGATTTCGCCTGGGAAGGGGAGGACGCCCTCATCGCCATCGCCGCGGCCATACCGAGGCGGCTTCCCATGCGATTCCACGCCGACTACACGCTGTGGCGCATTCCCGTGACGACGTGGAAAGGCCTCCAGCTCCCCTACGACCCCCACGCATTCGCCGAAGCGGCGGACACCGTCCCGCTTCAGAACCTGCCGTGAATTCCCGCCGTCACGGCGTGTAAGACAAGGTGGTGGCGGCCTGGGCCGGCAGCGGATTATCGGAGGGCAGCGAGGCCTCCGTGTGGGATAGCGCATACCGGGTCTGGGTGTCCAGCGCCGTCAACACGATTTCAAGGGGGCCCGCCGGCAGGGCGCTGAGCTCGATCACGGCCTCCGTCGCTTCCGCCGGAAAGGACTGCTTCCTGCCATTGACCGATAGTTCGAAGCCCGACGGCGTTTTGCCAACCCAGGTCCAGCGCAAGGGCAGGCTCGCACCGCTCACGCGCTGTCCGAAGCCGGGTTGATCGAGGGCAACCACTGTGGTCTCCGGTGTGGCCTGGTGGTAACAATCGACCAGTGCGCGCAATAGATTCAAGTAGAGAAAGCCCCATCCGCCTTCCCCGCGATAAGCATGCGCCGTCAGGCTCACAGGCTCAATATCGTCGCTCAATTCCACGCTGTACGAATCCACATACAAGTCTCGATCGGGACCATAGCCGCCCCCTTCCCACTGACCGGCAAACTCCTGAAACTGGTGGATCTGAAGGAAACGCGGTCGGTGCTGGAACGCGGACTTGAAACTCTCCGTCAGCGTCCAGCCGCCTTTGCGGCTATGGGCCCCCTCGCCCTTCCAGCCGGTCCCGGCGAAGAATGCCGAAGATACCGTCAGCGCTTCCGGCTGGCCTTCGAAAAGGGTCGGAACCGGCGTCAATGTCGCGTCCATCCACGACCAGAAGCCATGGGCCGCGTGGTCGTTGAACTCATGCATGAATGACTGATAACGAACTGTGAATAGACTCTCGTCGAGGCGGGATGCTCCTGTAGCATCCTTCCAGTTCGGCCCGCCGCCGCTATGAGCCAGAAAGAGCGGCTTATCCTGGTAGAGCTCGAAAAGGCCGGCGAATCGAGGATTCCGCACATACGTGTGGTGGATCCACGACATGCATTCATTCACCGCGGATACCGTCGTGGCCGGGCCGTTGTTCAGGCCGCCGTAGAGCACGACCGTAGGGACTGGATTCCCCTCGTCCCGCAGCGTGGCCAGGCTCTCCAGGAGCATCGTCGTAGCGTGGATAATCTCGTTTGTGTGATCGCCCCGCTCGTCCCAGTGCGCCTTGTCCCACAGATGGTTCGTCCAGTCCACCACAAGAAAATCGATGCCCGATTCGATAAGCCAGATCATCTGCTGCCGCGTCACATCGGGATTCCAGGACCAGTACAGGCCCGTAAGCGGCACTGCGGGCGTGGATCCCCAGTTGGCGTTGCGCGGCGTAAACCAGGGCTCGAATTGGATGCCCACGCGGTGGTCGGGATCCCCCGCCGGGCGAACCAGCGCCCGCCGGAACACTTCGACCGTCACCGGAGCCGAAAGATCGGGGCCCGCGAGGTTGAGGGGCAGGGGCGTCCCCGCGATATCGTAACTTCGGTCGTTCAGGCCGGGCCAATCTTCCATCTGGGTGCGCCAGGGGCTCCAGGCGACGCCCGAAAGAACTTTCACATGTTGCGCGTCTTCTTCGGCGGCGTAGGGCCACCCATAGGGGGCGCGATCAAAACGGTGCCACTGCCCGTCGCTCACGAGCAGCGCCACACCCGGCGTATCCCGGGCTTCAAGTCGCACCAGCAGACCCGCCAGTCCACCCGCGGATCGCGCTTCGATTGAGAGCACGTTGTCTTCCGGTGTGAGATGAGGGCCAAGATTTTCAAAGCGCGTGGTCGTGCTCCAGCCGGAGACCGTGCCCAGTTCCTCGCCGTTCAGGTGCACCGTCGCCCCGTCATCCGCCGCGACGAAGAGTACCGCCGATTCCAGGTCGCCCTTCCAGTCAAAACTCTGCTGGAAATATTGCGTGGCGCTCTCGGGTGACGACGGCGCCCAGATCCACTGGGGCTCGGGCCCCCGAGACGCCGGTTCCTCGACCAGTACCTCAATCACCGCGCGGCCGGGATTGGGCAGCGGCAGGTGGTGGGTCGACTGACCTCTATTGTCGGTTACTTCGATCGCACCCCAGCGTTTGCCGTTCACAAAGGGAATTACCCGGTAACCGGCGAGATCACCCCCTTTATCGGGGCGCACCTTCGTCGTAAGGCTGACACTGCCGCCCATGCCAATCTCGGGCTTGTCCACCGTGGCCGTGACGGAGAGCGCCCCGCTTCGGAGTGGGAAGCAAAGCAACAACAGGGCCAACGTGCTCGAAAGGACGAAAAAGCGTGGGGGTCTGGGCAAGGTCTTCAAGCTCCCGGGGGTCATAGTGCGTGTGACCCGGCTATGATACGCCACGACGGGCCGGGACCGCCACGTCAGCTTCAGCGCGCGAGACTTGAATCTTTCGCACCGGTGGTGTTGAATACACCGCTCAGGAGAAAGAAATCCATTCACTTCGAGGAGGAACCCAGATGCGGGCATTGGTTTTGTCAAAGGGAAACCTGCGCGTGAAAGATGTTCCCGAGCCACAGCCCGCCCCCGGCGAAGCCCTGGTCAAGGTGCTCACCGCGGGCATCTGCAACACCGATCTGGAACTCGCCCGGGGCTACATGAACTTCAACGGTACCCTCGGACACGAATTTGTCGGCGTCGTGGAGCAGGCGGAAAACGCCCACCTCGTGGGAAAGCGGGTCGTGGGGGAGATCAACTGCGTCTGCCACCAGTGCCAGTACTGCCAGATGGAAATGCCCCACCATTGCCTCAATCGCTCCGTGCTCGGCATTCTGAATCGCGACGGCGCCTTCGCTGAATACCTGACCCTGCCGGAAGAAAACCTCCATATCGCGCCCGCATCCGTGCGCGATGACGTCGCCGTATTCGCAGAACCCGCCGCCGCCGCCTTTCGAATCCTGGAGCAGGTCGAAATCCACGATAGCGACCACGTAATCGTCCTCGGCGATGGGAAGCTCGGCCAATTGGTCGCCCAGGTACTTTGGCTCCACACCAAGAATCTCGTCTGTGTCGGCAAGCACCCCTGGAAGCTCAAGCTGCTCAGCGACCTCGGAATCAAAACCGCCCTCATGGACGAACCTGTCATTCGAGGCGCGGACCTTGTCGTCGAGGCCACCGGTTCTCACCTCGGCTTCGCAAGGGCCCTCGAGCTCGTCCGTCCCGAGGGCACCGTGATCCTCAAGACCACGGTGGCCCATCCCACCGCCTTGGAGTTCAGCAGTCCCGTAATCAATGAAGTCCGTATTCTCGGTTCCCGGTGCGGCCCCTTTAGACCCGCGCTGGAGGCACTCAGCCTCGGGACCATTGGTGTCCAGCCCCTTATCAGCGACGTTTTCTCCCTTGTGGACGCGGACAAGGCCATGGCCCGCGCCGCGGAGCCGGGTGTGATGAAAGTGTTGCTCCACATTTAGCCGTGTCGTCGAGTTTTTATGGATTTTGCCTCCGCGTCGCTACAAATCATTGGCACCGGACACGAGATATGGTATAGTGGATGCACCAAGGCCCCCTTAGGGATGAGGCGGGATCGTGGTCGGAGGTAAGTGCCCATGGGACTCAACATCAATACGAATCTGTCTGCCCTCGAAGCCAGTCGGCAGACCCGCCGCTCGAATTCCGCCCTTTCGAAGGTATTGGAGCAACTGAGTTCCCAGCGGCGCATCAATCGGGCCGCCGACGATGCCGCAGGGCTGGCGATTGCCGAGGGTTTCAATACACAGATTCGTCAAGGGCAGGCCGAAGCCAGCAATCTGCAATCGGGTATCAATCTCGCTCAGACCGCCGAAGGTGGCCTCTCGGTTCAACAGGATGCAGTCCAGCGCATTCGTGACCTCTCCCTTCAGGCCCAGAACGGGACACTGAGCGATGACAACCGCGCCGCGCTCAACGCCGAAGTGCAGGAGTTGCTGGGGCAGATCGACAGTGTCGCCGAAGATACCCAGTTCAACGGGCAGAACGTGCTGAATCAGGATACCACTGTGGATCTGGGTACCGAGAGCGGCAACCAGATCACCATCAGCGCCTCCAATACCCAGTCCCTTGGATTGAATGGCCTGGATATAAGCACACCGGAAGGGGCCGCCGCCGCACTGGAAGCGGCCGACGAAGCGCTGCTTAGTATCGAGTCCAACCGTGCGCAGATTGGCGCTCAGCAGAACGGATTCGAGAGCGCCATCACCCAGCGCGAATCCGCTGTCCAGAATCAGCAGGAAGCGGAATCCTCAATCCGCGACCTGGACCTTGCCCGGGCCACCGTGGAGCGCACCCGAAACGAGTTGCTGCTTAGAAGCAGTCTCTCGACGCTCGTGCAGTCCAACGTCACACCTCAGTCCGCCCTCCGCCTGCTGGGTAACTAAGCGGCGCGACATCGCCGTCCTTTCGCAGCCTACCGGCCCATTTGAATTGAGCCGGGGCTTGCGGCGCAGGCGACTTCATGGCATGATAGGGCCTATGAACAGGGAGTCGTGCACGTGAAGAAATCCCCCCAGGTCCGAGAGCCTCTGATAGAAGCGCTGTCGAACGCGCCTATCCTCCAGTTCCTCGGAAAACATGACCCCCACGGGCACGATCTGCGCGCCATGCTTGAACGGGGGGAACTTCACCATTTCGCGGCGGGACAACCTATCATTCGGGAAGGTGAAGCCAGCGACGCCATGTATGTTCTGGTCGATGGCGCGGTCACCGTGTCGCTCGACGGCGCCGACCTCTGCGTCATGGACGATCCCGGCGATGTTTTTGGCGAATTCGGAGCCGTCACCGGCGAATTGCGTTCCGCAACGGTAACCGCCTGTAATAAAGTCACGTGCTTCACCGTCAGTGCGCAACTCGCCAGACACGGCGCGCGCCAGGAAAACTCCCTCTTCAGCCGCCTCCTGCAGCAGGCCATCATCAAACTACTCCTCGCACGCCTGCGCAAGACCAATGAGGAACTGGTGGAACTGAAAAAGGCCCTCAATACCGCGGAAAAGCAGGTCGTCTTTCTTCGAATGGACAACGAAGTGCTCACCGGCGAGTTGGACGCCGCCCGGCGCCAGTTGCGCGACGATCCCCGAAATACGCGCCTGGCAAAATAGTCGGTGACATAGAGAGTTTAATGATCTAAAATAGGATAAGTGCAAAATGTGTGCATCGTCTAAACAGGAGACCATGATGAAAATGAAGCACTTTCTCTTTTCAGGACTGGCGTCCGCTTCGGTCGCCGTGTTGGGCTTGGTCCCGGCGGGAGCGGTATGGGCCGATCCGGCGGCCCCGGCGGGGGAGGTCAAGGCCGATACCCCGGCGGGCGCGGCCGCCAAAGACACCGATACCGATCCCCGTGTTGAATGGGAAGCGCGGGAAGTAAAGCTCATCGAGCTGATCGGGCTTACCGTGGACAAAGTGTCGAAAGAAGACTCGGGGGGCGCAAGCGTCGACTGGGCAACGGTCAAGAAGAATGTCATCGACATAGTCTATCAGCGGGGAAGTATTGACCAGAGGGACCCTGAATGGCCCAAGATACAACTAGGTTGGGTGCAATTGGCTCGAAAAAGTGTAGAGCGTCAGATAGCAACGGCTAGGCACGCGGGTGAAGACCACTCCAGTGAGCTGAAGGTGCTCGAGAGCCTTGTGACGACCCTCCGGGAAGAGCCTGCGGCGGTGAAAGAAGAAGTCGCGGCAAAACCTGGCGAGACCGTGGAAGCGACGGACGACGAAAATCTCTGGCGCTATCGCGATAAGAGCGGCGCCCGGACGACCAAACCCCGCTATAAGGGACAGGAACCCGTTAACTGATTTAACCCATAACGTGAGATCGCGCCGTGCTGCCGCCGTGCTGCCCGGCGCGATTCTTGTTTTCGCGCCGTTGCCGTGGACGCCGACGGCATTGATTGATTGACTTGACCGGATCCCACCCGTACACTGATGTGCTTCGCTTCTGACACGCGAAGATTTTCGCGGGGGATTGGGAACATACGGATGCCGGAGAGAAAGGGCTTTTCATGCGGATCGACTTGCGGATGAAGTTGGCTGGAATTGCACTGGTGCTTTGCCTGGGCATGAGTTCGGGGCTGTCGGCCCAGCCTCTCCCGGGCAGCGGTCCCGATGAAGGCAAGACGGTCATCTACCGGGACACCTGGGGTGTACCCCATATCTATGCGCCCACGGCCGCCCAGGGCATGTATGCCATGGGCTGGGCCCAGGCCGAGGACCGGCCTGAGGAGGTGCTCAAGAACCTCCTCCGGGGCATTGGCGAGAGCGCTGTTTTTGAAGGGGAAGGCGGAATCCAGAGCGACATGCTCTCGCGCATGTGGCGGCACTATGAACTGGCGAAATCGGGCATGGATTCCATTGCCCCGAATGTGCGGGAGCATCTGGAGGCCTATGCCGCGGGCGTCAACGCCTGGTATGCCGCCCATCCAGAGGACGTCCCCACGTGGTGGGGCGACCGCAAGGTGGATGCGGCCATGGTGGTGGCCTTCGGCCGCTTTTTCCTGTACTCCTGGTCCATCGATGATGGCTTTGGCGATCTGTCGCGTGCGGGAATCCAGCCGGGGATGGAGAAGGTTCAGCGGGGTTCCAATTCCTTTGCGGTTTCACCCCAGCGCAGCGCCTCGGGCGATGCCATTCTCTACGTCGACCCCCATCTGGCCTGGTTTGGCGCTTCCCGCTTCTGGGAGTTGCGCATGCATGCCGGTGAAATCGAAGGCAGCGGCTTCAGTCTCGCCGGTGTGCCCTACATCGCCCTGGGCCACGGGGCAAACATGGCGTGGGCCATGACGACCGGCGCACCCGATACGGCGGATATTTACGCCCTCGCGCTCAATCCCGATAATCCCCTTCAGTACAAGTACGACGAGGCGTGGCGGGATATCACCACCCGCGAAATCACGATCCAGGTGAAAGACGCCGCACCGGTGACGATGACGCTTTACGATTGCCATTACGGCCCCGTGGTGGCCATGAAAGAGGGCAAGGCCTACGCGCTGAAGACGTCCTACGCCGATATCGTCACAGGCAATGAAGCGTGGTACATGCTGAACTCCGCAAAGGATTACACCGGCGCCGTGGCCGCCATGAAGTCGGGCACGATGTTTCCACAGAACGTGATGGTGGCCGATACTTCGGGCAATATCTACTATCAGCGCACGGGGCGCGTGCCGAAACGTCCGGAAGGCTTTGACTTTGACCGGCCCGTGGACGGCTCCACCTCGAAATCCGAGTGGCTGGGTATCCATGACTCGGACGACCACGTGCAGATTTTGAATCCCTCGCAGGGCTATATGCAGTGCTGCAATATCCCGCCGGACTCCCTGATGGTGAAGAGCCCCCTCACGCCCGACAAGTACCCCGGCTATCTTTTCAGCGATCTGGGTTATGGCCCCCGCGGCGGCTGGACGAATCAACGCGGTGGTCGCGCGGTGGAGCTGCTGAGCCAGGATGCCTCCGTTACCGCTCAGGAAGCGATTTCCTACGCCCTTGATGTCCATCCCTTCGGTGTCGAGCGCTGGATCGACGTCCTGCGCCAGGCCCATGAGAACCGGGGCGACGCCTATGCCGGGGACCTCGACTATGTCGCGGGCATGGAAGACATTCTTGCGTGGAACCTGGAAGAACAGCGCTACTCCACGGGTGCGCTGAAGTACCACTACTGGCGCGTGCAGCTCGTGGCGGACTATGGCGCCGAAACGATGGAAGAAGTGCGCGGGCGCATCGACCAGTTCTACAAGATCGTCACGGAGGAAGCCTACGACCCTGTTGAACTGGGAAGCGACGAGGCCGAATTCGCGCTCGACTCCTTCGCCAAGGCCATGGCCAAAATACGGGCCGACTTCGGCACGATCGATGTACCCTGGGGCGAGAAATTCCGTGTCGGTCGCGACGACCGATCCTGGCCCGTGGGCGGCGGCGACGACGCGGGCACCACCACCCTGCGCAACGTGGGCTACAGTCGTGAGCGTGACGACCACACGCAGTGGGGCAACAGCGGCCAGACCTCGACGCAGATCATCGTCCTCTCCAAGCCCATCCAGAGCTGGACGGCCCCGCCCATCGGCCAGAGCGACCGGCCCGATTCGCCCCACTACCGCGATCAGGCGGAGAAGGTCTTCAGCAGGCACATCATGAAACCCACGTGGTGGTTGCCCGAGGATCTCGCGAAAAACATCGAATCCCGCACCGAACTCGAAACCGGGCTGGAAAACCAGTATCTGGCGGAATTGAAGGAACGGCTGGCCGGCTGGGAGAAGGCCCTCGAAGCCCAGCAGTATGAAGCCACCCTCGCCTTTTACGCGGAAGACCTCGTCGGTGAAGGCGGCCGGGGCAAGACCGACCTCGCCAGCTTTCTCCAGGAGGCCATCGCCAGCGGCATGCTCAGTGGACTGGACGTAAACATCGATCAGAGCAAGATCACCGGCGACGCCGCCAAAGCGCGCGTCTCCGCGATCGGAATCGAAGGCACCTTCGGCGGGATGAAGGTCACCCTCGAACTGGAAAAGCGCGACGGCGTGTGGCTGATCACCAAGAGCGAAAACGACGGGAATTATTGAGGGACGGAGTGCCGCAAAGGAGCTTCAGTCAGGCACTCGC
This sequence comes from Candidatus Hydrogenedentota bacterium, assembly GCA_016791475.1. Classification (NCBI taxonomy): domain Bacteria; kingdom Pseudomonadati; phylum Candidatus Hydrogenedentota; species Candidatus Hydrogenedentota bacterium. The sequence goes on along the minus strand of JAEUWI010000004.1, from coordinate 182,443 downwards.
ATCAAGGCGCAGCACGGCCCATGTTTCCTTAGGGCGGCGGCATGTCCCCGTGGATGTGCGGAAGCATACCCGAATGCTTTCAGCGTGGGGCCCCGCCCACATCTACAGGGACAGGCCCGCGCGTTGAAGTAGGGTAGGCTTGTGGGAGAGGCCCTGAGCGGAATCGGGCGTCCTGCGTTGGGCCGGGTGCAATGGCGCGGGTCCGTCCCCCGGCGTGCAGTTTTCCTTGACACGCCTACAAATGTAGGCTAAAGTAACCACAGATAGTCCAATGGAGGTTTCCACATCATGCCCCGCAAGAAAAACGTGCCCAAACTCTCGGAACTGGAGTGGGAGGTCATGAAACCCCTATGGGACCGCGGGCCCATGGCGGCGCGGGATATATTCCAGGCGGTGCCGCAGGAGCAGGCCTGGGCCTACAAGACCCTCAAGACGATGCTGGCGCGCCTGGTAAAGAAAGGGGTGCTGGCCTATGACCAGATCGGTAACTCCTACCTTTATCGTGCGGAGTACACGCGCGAGGAAATGACGCGCGCAACGGTGGGTTCCTTCGTGAATCGCGTGTTTGACGGGGCCATGCAGCCCTTTGTGGCGTGCTTCGCCGAGTCGGTCGGCGAAGACGAGCTGAGAGTCTTGCGGGCGGAACTGGCGCGCATCGAACGCGCCCGGCAAAAGGAGCACGCGGGCAATGGAAACGTCAAATAGCGTTCTGGAAGCGTGGTGGTCCTGGATGGTGCACAGCACATGGCAGGTCGCCCTCTTCGCGGCGATCATATGGGCACTCACGTCCGTCTTCACAAAGACCTCCGCGAGCTTTCGCTATGCCCTCTGGTTCCTGGTGTTCCTCAAACTCCTCATCCCGCCTTTTCTCGCGGTTCCGTGGTCCGTTGGCACGATGGCACAACACGTGGCGCAGGCCGGCGGCTACATCACTTCTCCGCACGACGCGGTGACGCCGAACACCGAAGTCGAAACGCCGGCGACCCTCATCGAATCCGACACCGCAATGCACGCCCGGACAGCGAATCCGCCGTTGCGCCCAGTCGTACCGTTGAAGGCACTGCTCCTCGGCCTCTGGGGAGTGGTAGCCCTTGCGATGTTCGCGCTGCTGATCGTCCAATTCATTCGCTTCAAGCGGCTGGCCCACCTGGGCAGCCTCGAAGCGCCCGCATGGCTGCGGCAAATGGCGGGGGAGCGGGTCGTCCTCGTCGGGCTGGGGCATACACCTGCGTTCCGCATCACGGGCACGTTAAGCGTTCCGGCGGTTCTGGGTGTGTGGCGGCCCGTGGTTCTCATTCCGGGCGACTGGCTCGACACCTTCGACCGCGATGCCCTCGGAAATATACTCACCCATGAACTGGCGCACATAAAACGCCGCGACCTCCTCGTGGGGTGGATGGCGTCGTGCTTAACCTGTTGCTACTGGTTCCACCCCCTCGTGTGGGTGGCGCACCTGCAACTGCGAAGGGAGCGGGAAATGGCATGCGACGATATGGTGCTGCGAAGCACCAGGACAGACGGCAAAGAATACGCGGGCACCATCCTCAAAGGCGCGGAAGCCGCAGACGGCATGATACCGGCCGGTGCGGGGTTCCTTGGCCTGATGGAACTGTCGGGGAACCTGCTCCAGCGGATCCGCTCCGCAGGCGATGCCGCGCGGCGGCGGCGCATGGGGCTTCGTTCGGCTTTGGCGCTTACCGTCATCGCCCTGGGCCTGATTCCCATGCAGGCTATCTCAGACGCCGAGTCGACCGCGACCACCCCGACCGATCGCGCCTCGGAGCTTGCACTTTATGAAAAGGCCCATCCGGAAGTGCAGGCTTTCATCAAGCACACCTGCGAAAGCTTCGGGCGCTCCAACCTCTGGCTCGACGTGGGCGCGCTCGACGCCTTGACTCCGGATGAACGTGAAAAGAAAATCACCTACATCGCCGCCGTGCTCGAAGGCGAGTATGGCCGCCAGCAATGCGAATCCTTGGCCGAAGCGGGTGTCCTCCGCGATACCCGACTCCTGCCCGGCCTGAAGAAAGTGGCCGCCTATCACCGCGACGATCAGGACTACGACTGCCGCGCGAAATGGATGGCCGTCGCCGCGCTGGGCCGCCAGGGCGATGACTCCGCCATACCTGTGCTGATTCCTCTCGTGGACCACGGCAATCAAAACACGCGCATGTGGGCGCGCGGTTCCCTCCTGCGCCTCACCGGCCAGACCTTCGATCAGGACAAGGCGGCCTGGGGCGCCTGGTGGAACGCTCAGGGCAAAGAGCCCAGACTCAGCGAGGACGACCTGAAGCCCTGGGAGATGCCAGGCGCGCAGGCCAGCGCGGAGAGTACCGTGCCTTCCCACGGAAACGGAGAGAATGAACTAACCGGGAAGGGCGTGGGGATTGAGTTGCTGGACTTGAAAGAGGCAAATGGTGAATGGCGTGCGCGCCTGAAGACCAACTCAAGCAAGAAATGGTACGTTGAGGGTGAAGCCTTCGAAGCCTTTCGATTGGAGTCGATCAACGTCGAAGAAAAATCGGTGGTTGTGTACGAGGAACGTATTGGGAAATCGATTATCCTCAGATTGCCCGGCTCGCAGGCCAGCGCAACGTCGGCCGCGTCAAATCAGACCGCGCCGGAAATCCTTTCGTCGAATCCAGCCATTGGCGCATCCGAGATCGATCCCGGCCTCTCCGCAATCACCGTCACCTTCGATCAGGACATGAAAGGCGGCTTCTCCTGGACCGGCGGCGGCGAGCTCTATCCCGAGACCACCGGAAAGCCGCACTGGCTCGACAAGCGCACCTGCGAGTTGCCGGTAAAGTTGGCGGAAGGCCGCGTCTACCGCGTGGGCATCAATTCCAAGAGCTTCAAGAACTTCTGCGGCGAAAACGGTATCCCCGCCCGCGACCGCGTCCTCTACTTCGCCACCAAAGGCGCGCCACCCGAAGCCCTCGCGGGGCTCACGCCACCCAAAGTAGTTTCAAAGGTGGTGGGGGAGTCCAAAGACAAACTTCTCGTCACCTTCGATAAACCCATGGGTGGCGGCTGCTCCTGGACCAAAGCCGGAGGAGAATTTCCCGAGACCACGGGCAAAGTAGGCTGGAGCGAAGACAAACAAACCTGCACGCTGCCCGTGAGACTCGAGGTAGGAAAAACCTACCGCGTCGGCATCAACAGCGCAAACGCCATCAACTTCCAGAGCGAAACCGGCGTGCCCGTGGAGCCGGAAGTGTGGGAGTTTACGGTGGAATGACCGGTGACGAAGACTTCTTTCCCAGTTTACACCCACGTCATCGACGGAGGTTCAATCCATGTTGAAGCAGTACCGAAAGGTTGCTGCCATTATGGTGGGCATTCATGCCGTGCTGCTCTTACTCCTGGCCTTGGTTCACTACACGCGCGGTGTCAGCGACGAAGACGCGACCTTCCTCCTCGCCCTCCTCGTCTGGTTCGTCGACCGACCAGCCATCTGGGTTCTGGGGTCCTCGCCAGAGCCGGTCAGCCTCTTCCTGGCCGGAACCGTCCAGTGGCTGCTCATCGCCACGCCCGTAGCCGCGCTGCTCCACGGGTTCGCCCAGTGGCGCGGCCGCGCCGCAGGGGAATCAGTGGACGGTAGTCCTCGTCGCTAAGACTTAGGATCAGGGTAGAGTCCAAGGGAATCGCATTAGAAGCGCACCTCAAACAGTGCAATATGGAGAGGGGGCATTCCTGCCCCCTTTTTGTTGGTTTCATCGTGCTAAGCAAACTCGTCTGTTTTGTCCGCGCAACCGTGTTGCACCGGTCGGGGGCTGAAAAGCCCCCGCTCCACGCCCCAGCAATACCTGAGTCTTTAGCTTTGGGGTGGAATTACGTACCTCGAATAGTTCCACTGGCGTGCTGGTATACTTCGCATGATCGTGTCCAAACATAATGGAGGTGGTACGTGAGCTCGTTCCTTGCCCTGCTTCGTCGCCCGGGATTTCGGGCCGGGCTGTTCATGGCAGTGGCCTTCATTGCCATGGCGTCATGGCTCTGGTCTGTCGATAGGCCTGTGAATTCATTCACGATCGGTAGTGCGCTGAGCCTCTGCGCGATCTTTCTATTCCCGACCTTTCTCTGGATTGGACTGTTCCTCGTCGGACGGGACACATCGACATCCCCAATGCCATCAAGAGAACTTGCTGTCGTTGAGTATAGTCACTGGCTAAGTGTACTCGACTGGCGGGACTTCGTCGAGAGGCTGTCCACTTGCAATCATGGTCGTGTGGCCGTTGCCCCCGAAGGTCTTTACTTCATGCCTCTGTTTGGGGGCAACTGGCAGATAGCGTTCAGCGATATCGTGGTCCTCGAAAACGAACTTCTTTGGACCCGTCGCTACTACAAGCTTCGCCGCCGCTCCACGGGACGAATTATTCGATTTCACATACCGGAGAACGTTTCCGGTGCTTGGCGGCAGCATTTCGACGCTCTCGTGAGTCCGCAGGCACTGGAATCTCCGATCCGGTGACGTCAGACGGATTCCAGTATTGGGCATAAACCGAAGGCGCCGCGAGCAGGTTCGCGGCGCCTTTGGGTGTTTCGAGATTCGCTCGTTGGCGAGTGGGGGGGATAGTCCCTACTTCGCTTTCAAGGGATTGGCGTGTTCGATGAGTTTCTTGGCTTGTTCGTAGTCGAAACCGGTCTTGGTTCCGTCGGCTTTGGTGAACTGTTCGGGGTTCCAGGTGGGGCTTTCTTCGTTGTGGCATTCGCGGCATCGGGCTTCTTCGATGGCGGCGAGGTGGGCTTTCCAGTCGACTTCTTCGGCGGTCTTTTTCTTGGCGACGACGTCTTTGGCGTCGGCGATGTGGAGGGAGCCGGGGCCGTGGCAGTTTTCGCAGGAGAGTCCGTCTTCAGGCTTGATGCGGGCGGGTGCGGCGGCTTTGGCGGCGTCATAGCCGGTGACGTGGCACTTGAGGCATTCGGGGGATTCTGAGGGGGGCTTGGCGAGGCCTTTGTCTTTGGCGATCTTGAGGGCGGCTTCGCTCTTGAGGGATTCGAAGGCTTTGGCGTGCTTCATGGTTTTCCACACGGTCCACTGGGCGCCTTCGGGCTTTTTGTTGTGGCAGACTTTGCACTGATCGGGGCCGACGTATTCGGCGGCCTTGTCTTGCGCCTGGACGGCGGCGCTGGCCAGGACGAGCATCAGGGCCGCGGCCAGGCATTGTTGGATGACTTTCATGGGGTTCTCCTTTATTTCGCGCCGTTGCCCCTGCCCTATGCCGGACTCGGGCGCGATTCGACCAAACTTGTTCCGGGTCTCCGCTCCGCGATGGCGGGGCGGGGGACCGGGTTTCAATTTTTTATTCGTGGCAGGTTTTGCAGCTCACGGAGTTGTTGGTGAGGTGGGGGGCCCGGTGGGGCTCGCCGCCGGGGTGGCACACGGCGCAGTTGACGGGGAAGATGCCGAAGGTGTGGGGCGAAATCTTGGCTTTGCGGTGCTCAATTTCTTCGTGGCACACCGTGCAGGAGGTTTCCTGGGGGGGGTAGTGGCAGGAAACGCAGTGCTGGTTGAGGGAGCCGCCGAATCCTGCGCGGTGGGAGGCGGGCTCGGTTTTCTCGTGGCATTTGGCGCAGTAGTCTTCTTCGTGACAGGCGGCGCAGTTCTGTTGATCGATGACGGCGCGAAGTCCGTGGGCCTTGCGGCGCCAGGCCACGGTGTGGTTCTGTGGCTTCTCGCGGCGGTGGCAGTCGTCGCAGGAGGCGACGGTGTCGTGGCACATGGCGCAGTAGGCGGGATCGAACTGGGCTTCTTGTCCGTGGGCCTTCATCCAGATTTCGGGGGAGTCGTGGGCGATTCGGGTGCCGCCGCGGAACTGGGGCCGGGTCTGGGCGGTGATTTCGCTGTGGCAGACGGTGCACTCGTTCTTGGCGAAGTTGACGTTGGGCTCGCCGGATTCGAGCATGGGGATTTCGGATTCCACGTGGCACTCCATGCACCAGGGCATGAGGGGCCCTTTGGGCAGATCGGGAATTTCGCCGGGGGTTTCGTGGCACTTGATGCAGTCGATCTCGGCGTCGATGTGGGGCTGATGGCCGAAGATGGTTTCGACGCTCATTCGCTTGACGAGGGGATCGACGGACTGGTCTTCGCGGGTGTGGCAGAAGTTGCAGGCGGCTTTGTCGGTCGCTTCTTCGTCGATCGCGTGGCAGATACTGCACAGTTCGTGGCCGGGGACCACGTGGCCGTTTTCTTCCCAGGCGTGGCAGGTGGTGCAGTCGAGTTCCTGCTCGGCGTGTTTGGCGTGGGCCGATTTAAGGCCGCGATCCGGGGCCGCCTTCGAGCGGCGGAAGAGCCCCCCGTTGGAGGCGAAGGCCACGCTGATGAGCGCCACCGCCGCCAGGGCAGTCCAGGTAAGTCCGGGCCTGAGTGTCATGGGAATGCCTTTCATGCTCAAAATCTTATCCGATAGCCCGCACGGGTGTGCCAATAGGGGGAGTCGGGCCCATCATCTTCTTCAAAGGAAAACTTCGCGTAGAAGGTCTGATCTTCGCGGAATTCCCAGTCGAATTCGGTAAATATACTGTACACATTCTCCCGCGTGTCCAGGATACGTGTGGAATTGCGCTGGGTGAACCAGGAAAAGCCGGGGTAGATGCCGGGTACAATGGCAACCACGGCGGCGTCCACGAGGGCGGCGCGTCGGTCATATTCGATGACGCGGTCCTTGTAACGGACGAAATCCACACCCGCGCGCCATTCGAGATTTTTCCAGGTGCGGTTGACCTCGCCGGTGATGGTCCAGGAGCCTTCGCCTTCGGAGACGTTCCAGTACTCCAGCGAAGTCGTTACGCCAAAGCCCTTATACAGATCGTCCACGTCCAGGACCGTGCCCACCCGCTGGTAGTCCCGGTTTCCGGAGTAGAAATCGTCGTTCTCGGAATTGCGCACTTCGCCTTCGAGGGAGAGGGTGATTTTCTTGGTAATGGGGCGGTGAAGGGCGAGATAGAAGGTTTGGTGTTCCCGGTACTGCCCCAGAATCTGATAGTAGGGGGAGAGGTCGGCCGTCGTGTCGCCCGTGGTGTTGAAAAGCTGGCGGTAGTTGACATCGTAGAGCAGGTTGAGGCGGGGGATGTAGCCATTGAGGCTGAGGCTGAGCTCGTCCAGATCGCTGCCGAGCATGCCGATGCGCCCGAAAAGGCGGGTATTGGGCCCGAAACTGTGCCAGAGGCTCAGGGTTACCTTGCTGTCGTTGATCTCCGAGGCAATGTAGCGGTAATAGCCTGAGAAGGGCCTAAAGTCTTTGCGCGTGGAAAGGCCATAGCGGCTTTCCTCGGCGTAGTAGCTGTCCAGGGCGATGCGCGTCTGGGCGGAGGGAAGATAGGCCAGTCCGCCGCCGAGCACCAGATCGTCGGTGGTATCGCGATAGACCGACGCCCGCGCGCCGAGAAAGGCGTACATCTCGACGTTGTCGATGCGCTTCTTCAGGTAGAGACCGTCGATGCGGTTGTAGGTGGCTCCATCCTGAATGCGCTGGCGACCAATGCGGAGGACCGACTGGTCCCCGAGTGCGTCGTCGAAGTCCGCATAGAGATAGAGTAGGCGCGCCTGAACATCCGAGCTCGACGCATCGTTGATATCGCGCAGTGTGCTGGATTTGCCCTCGTCCGACAACAGATCCTGGTGGAGCCAGAGGGCGCCGCGCAGGTGGAGTTTCGGCTTTTTCGGGGGATCGGCTTCCAGGCGAAGATACTGGCTGAAGTCGAGATCGGAACCGCCGTCCGTGATGACACTGTCCACTTCCGCTTCAAAGGTTCCGCGATACCAGCGGGGAGCCTCTTCGGGCTCCTCGCCTTCGGCGTTTTCCCCGGCAACGGGTTCACCCGCCTCCGCGGGGGCATTCTCTTCGGCGTCCGCTTCCACGGGGGGGGCCTCGGCCGAGGCGTCCGGCGCGGCTTCCGCAGCGGGCGCTTCGACGACCGTCTGGGCCTCCACCGTGGCGGCCTCTTCGGCGGCGAATGCCCTTCCCCCCGCCAGCAGGGGCACCAGCGCAAGGGCGAACAGCAGCCTCGCGCGCGATCGGTTTATCGAATACCTCCAGCCTGTCAACACCCGGTGCCCTTCCATTTCGTGGCGGTCATTGTTGCCTCGTCCTCCATCATGAGCATCAAGGCAGCGCACCAATCAATTCGTACAGCGACTGCAAGTCTTCGTTGCTGTCGGGGTCGTTCTCATCATAAGCGGGACCGGAGCCCGGAACATTCGCGTCGTGACATCCCGTCACGCCCGCGCAGGAACTCGGCGGGGCGGGTTGCACACCCTGCTCCATTGCCTCGTTGCTCGCCAGCGGGGGAATAGTCAGCAGCGAATGGTCATGCCCGGAGGCGCCGCCCGCTTCCAGGGGCGGAAGGTGGCAACTGGTGCAGCGACTTGCGCCGCTCCCCGCGGGGTCCACCGGGTGACCCGTATGGAAGGCCACATCTTCATCCGTTTCAAAGCCCAGCGCGAAGCTCTGGTGACACTGCTGGCAGAGGCGGTTGTCTTCCGGCGTCGCCGTAAGCATCGTGCCGCCGTGCATGTCGTGGCAACTGGCGCACGTGGCGACATCGAGCTCGGCATGGCCGCTCAACGCAAATTGCGCCACGGTGTCTTCGTGGCACCGGCCGCAAAGCGTTGCGAAGTTTTCATTGCCGAAGCGGGCGGGGGATTCGGCGCTGATTGCCATGCCCCCGCGATTATGTACATTGTGGCAATCGGTGCAGGTCGCGCCATGCTCGGCAAAGTGTGCGGTGGACAGGTAACCGCCCACAGTGTCGCCGCCCGGGCTGTCCGCCTGATCGTGGCATTCAACACACGCCTCGTGGCGCTTCTCAAACGGCAAATCGCCGGGGTTGTGTATAAACAGGCCGAAGCGCCCACCCTCGCGCACGTGGGTGAGGCCGGGGCCGTGGCAGGATTCGCAGGATATCGTGTTGTGGGGGCTGTCGCGAAACTCGCGATGGTCGCTCGCACTGCGCCCGTCGTGACACGCGAGGCAGGTGGCCGTGCCTACTTCGCCGGGCCCGAGTCCCGGCTGCCAGCATCCATCCACGCTCATGCCGAGGAGGGGAAGCGCCGCCAGACTGAGATACTTCAGGCCGCGCCCGTGGAAGAGGAGGGTGCCGCGCTGGTTCTTCGTGTGTGGAGATGAGTTCACGCCAGACCGCCCCATCGGTTCCCATGTTGAGTGCTCAACACTTGCTTCCTCCCGAAAAAAATACACGCCAGAACTGCTCTTCTACCGGGTTACGTCCCAGGTTGCCTGAGATGCGCGGTGGCATCCTGGCTACTTGAAGCAACAACCTTGCCAAGTCGTTCGTTCTGTTACTCCCCGAACAATACCACACTATCACGGCCCATTCGTTGTGTCAACCGATACCCCCGAATGGGAGGCGATCGTACTCTGCGCACATCTGGCGGGGACAGAAGTGTTCAGGTGAATAGTGCTGTATGGCGTGCTAAACAAGCGCTCTGCTTACATCTTTTATCGTATTGAAAAATAAGGGCCCACGAGCCCATTGGGCAATCACGGGCAATGAACAGCTTTATGGCATTTGAACATTGTTCAATAGAAATGTTCTGTTCATTGGCACAGAAATCGCTTACACTACAACAGAATGCTCCCTTGGGAACGATTCAAAGGAGAGGACATTCTCCCGGTTGTGGCGCGCTGACCAGCGGAGTAAGGATGGCGTGAAAGTCCTGTAACGGGAACTGTCGGGCGACAAAAAGAAGCGGAGGAAACAGCACATGTTAGTAAAAGGGTTACCCAGTTCACGCGGGACGAGCACCAAATGGTACGCTCTTCTCGCACTTCTGTTTTCTGGTGTCTTGATCGCGGGCTGTCCCCCAGATCCCGATCCAGATCCCGATCCGGATCCCGATCCGATTCCTGTTCTGCCGGTGTCGACCTCGCCCGGATTGAATGTGGAAATCACCAAGATCGTGATCCCCGAAGACCTTCGGCCTCTGGTCTCTTTTACCATCACGGACGATGCGGGCGAGTTGATTCCCCTGCGGGAACTGACCGACGCGCGCTTCGCATTGGCCTACCTTGATCCGGAACCGGGCGAAGGCGGTGTAGCTGGCTACATCAGCTACACCACCCGCACCCGCGTGTCGTCGACAGGAGAAGAGGTTCTTCAGTACACCACAGATAGCGCACGCCTCGCGGGTGTGACGCAGATCGTGGACGGTACGCTGACCTACAAATTCGAGACGGCGCTACCTGAGGATTACCTGACCACCGCTTCTCATCAAGTGGCCGGCCAGTTCCGCCGCCTGTTCCCCATCGACGAGGTGACCTATCCCGCGAATGCCGTTCTGGCCTTTCGCCCCGATGGTGGCACCGAAGTCGCCACGCGCGAGCTCGTCACGACGGAATCCTGCAATCAGTGCCATACCCGCCTTTCGGCCCACGGCACGCGCCGCGAAGTCCAGTATTGCATCATGTGTCACAGCACCGGTTCGCTGGATGACGAAGGTGTGTCAATTGACTTCGCCGACATGGTTCACAAGATCCACCGTGGCTCGGACCTTCCCAGTGTTCAGGCGGGTGAGCCTTACATCGTGCAAGGTACAGACTTCTCGCACGTCACGTTTCCGCAGCCGGTCCAGAATTGCGCCGTCTGCCACGAAAACGCGCCCCAGGGCGAAGTCCATATGAACAACCCCACGATTGAGGGTTGCGCCTCCTGCCACGACCGCACCTGGTTCGGCGATCCCCTCGGCACGCCCGAAGGCTTCACCAACCACATCGCCGGGCAGCAGGTGGACAACAGCCTCTGCGCCCTGTGCCACACGCCCACGGCCCCCGGACCCGCGCCCATCATGGAAGCGCACCGTCTGGCGACCGACAGCCCCCTCGCGCCGGGACTTGCGTTCACGGTTAACGAGACCACGACCGCCGAGACCGAGACCGGCGTAGCCGTGACCATCAACTTCACCGCCGCCAACGGCGCCGGCGAACCCTACACCGACCTGACGGCGATTCGTACGGTCGCGGCCACGCTGGCCTACCCCGTCAGTGATTACCAGACCTCGGTGCGCGAGACCATCACCGCCGCCAATGCCGTCTCGAATGGCGACGGCACCTTCAACTATACCTTTGTACGGGAAGTGCCCCTGGCCTCCACCGACACCTTCGCGGTGGCCATGGACGGTCGGCTTGATTTCGACAACAACGGAACCACGGTCACGCAGGGTACTTCGAGCAACGGTCGCATGATCTTCACGACGGACGGCAGCGAACCTGTCGAACGCCGGCAGATCGTGGACAATGAAAAGTGTAACGTGTGCCACAGCGACCTGCGTCTGCATGGCAGTCTGCGCGTGGGTGTGGAATACTGCGTGATGTGCCACAATCCCAACGGTACGGACATCAGCCGCCGTCCCGCGGAAATGCTTCCGCCTGAAACCATCAATTTCAAGGATATGGTCCACCAGATTCACCGTGGCGCCGATCTTGAAACGGACTACACGGTGTTTGGCTTCGGCAGCACACCCTTCGACTTTACCCACATCGGGTTCCCCGGCGACCTGCGCAATTGCGAGATCTGCCACGTCGAAGGTTCTTATGAACTGCCCCTGGCCGAAGAGGCCCTGCCCACGGTCATCAGCGATGGCGAGGGTGTGGTTTCCGAGAAGTTGCCGGAGCGTGCGGCCTGTACGTCCTGCCATGACAGCCTGATTACCGAAGTGCACGCCATCCTGGCGACGGAGCCGAATACCCGCGTGGAATCCTGCTCCACCTGCCACGACAGCAGCGCGGAATTCGCGGTAATCGACGTCCACAATATGGGGCCGTGACCGTCAGGCCGCCCGAAGGGCAGCCCAACGGAATGACCCGAAAGTTGACATGAGACAGCACCGGCGGGGAAGGTTGTACCCAACCTTCCCCGCCGGTTGAACAAGTAAGCATCAGTACGGAGCGGAGAATAACATGGCCAAAGCGGAAAAAGGTTGGATCGGGGCGCTGACCCACTTGATCTGGCGCAACTGGATCACCCTCTTCGGCAGCAGCCTTACCACGGTCAGTGGCGCGGCCATTGTCGGCTTCCTGATCATGGGGCTCGTGGGCGTGCCCCTTTCGCCGTATATCGGCATTCTGTCCTATATGATCCTGCCGGGGGTATTTGTCTGCGGCCTTCTGCTGATCCCCCTTGGCGGGTGGGTGGACCGGCGCCGCCGCAGGAGAATGGATTCTTCCGAACCGGCCCACATCGATCTTGATTTTAACAGCCCGCGCATTCGCAAGCTTTTTGCCATCGTGGTGGTGCTCACGCTGGCCAACTTCGGCATTATTTCGGCCGTGAGCTATGAGGGCATGGTGTACATGGAGTCGGTGGAATTCTGCGGCCTGGCCTGTCACAGCGTCATGTCCCCCGAATTCACGGCGCACCAGAATTCGCCCCACGCGAACGTGAAGTGCGTGGACTGTCACATCGGCCCGGGACTGCCTTCGCTTGTGCACGCGAAGGTGAACGGTCTGAATCAGGTTTACGGTGTTCTCACGGGCACCTATGACCGGCCAATTCCCACGCCGGTGCACAATCTGTCCGACGCGGAGCTTACCTGCGGCGAATGCCACAACCCTGAAGAGGACCTGGGCGACGTCCTCCGGGTCACCACCGACTACACCGCGGACGACGCGAATACGCCCCTCAGTTCCGTGCTGATGATGCACATCGGCGGGCGCGGTTCCCAGCAGAAGGGGATCCATAGCTGGCATCTGAGCCCCGGCCGGGAGGTTTCTTATTATGCTTCCGACGACAAGCGCGAGACTATCCCGTATGTAAAGGTGGCGGAGGAGGACGGCACGGTGACGGAGTATTTCGCCGATGCCGAGTTTGACCCCGCGACCGTCGACCCCAGGAAAATGCGCGAAATGGACTGTACCGACTGCCACAACCGCGCCACCCATCAGTTTGAGATGCCGGGTCCCGCGCTGAACGCGGCCATGAAGGCGGGCCGTATCGACGTTGCGCTGCCCGGCATCAAGACGGCCGGCATGGCGGCGCTGGAAGGCGCGGCGACGGCGGAAGACGGTGTCGCATTTATCGCCGGCAACGTGAAGGAATTCTATGGGGCGAACCACACGGACGCCGTGGCGGACAAGGGAGCGCAGATCGACGCGGCCATCGCCGAAATCCAGGCTATTTACACCCGGAACATTTACCCCCAGATGGGTATCACCTGGGGCACCTATCCCGATCAAAAAGGGCATACCCAGTTCAACGGCTGCTTCCGCTGCCATGACGACGGCCACGCAAGCAAAGATGGCGGGCGCATGATCACGCAGGACTGCACAATCTGCCACAATGTGCTGTCCTGGCAGGAAGAGAATCCAGAGATTCTGGGGACCCTCGGAATTCAGTAGGAGAGAGCAAGCCCCGGTGCCCGGCCTGGGAGGCGGGCGCCGGGGTCTCCGCGTGACCACATGAATGCGCTCCCCGGGGCGCGGCGAAAGGGAATACGATGAAGCACCTCAGCAATTTCGGTCTGGCCGGGCTCCTCCTCGCCTTCGGCGGATGTGTCACCCCCGAAGTCCGCTATGAGACGATCCACGATGCGGCCAGCGAGGGCAAACCCCACGACATCGCGGCGCTGCTGGATGAAGGCGTCTCCGTCAATCAGCGGGGCGACCACGGCATGACGCCGCTCCACTCCGCCGCGGCCTGGGGCAGCGCCGATATCATGGAATATCTCCTGAGTCGGGGCGCCGATATCAACGCCGTCAACGACTGGGGACTCACGCCCCTCCATATTGCCGCCGCGCGCTGCCACGAGCAGGATGTGGCCTTTCTGCTGGCCCACGGCGCAAGCGTCAATGCCATCACGCAGGCCGGCTGGACGCCGCTCCACTATGCGGCCGCCCGGGGTGACGCGGAGGAGGTCGCCCAGCTTATCGACGCGGGCGGCGACCTGAATGCCGTCAACCACACCGGCGACACCGCGCTCCACCGCGCGGCCCGCAACGCCAGCGACGCGGTTGTCCGCGTGCTCATGGAGCGCGGCGCCGACAAGACCATCAAGAACAAGAACGGCGAGACTGCGGCCGATGCCGCCCGGCACGAAGGGCACGAGAACATCGCGGTGCTGCTGGAGCAATAGGGGGGAATCCGCGCGAGGCGGATCCGCCGTCCGCCCCGAATGTGTGGTGGAGGGCGGCTGGGCCGCGTGCGACGCGATGGGCGAGATTCAAAACGTAAGCGCAGGCTACTGAAGTTCACGATGGGCGTGGCGGTTCTTCCCGATTGATAGGAGTGCCTTGCTGGCCCTTCGCATGGAACGGCCCTGTCGCCAAGGCGCGTACATTGCCCCAGCGTGTTTGGAAGGGACTGACCGTGTTACCGGGGTGAGGCGGGGACGGCACGGCTATACGACGCGGCATCTCGTCAACGGGGCAAGGAACATCGTGCATTGCGCGTTGTGAGATTTTCTGGACGAGTTCCGTGAACGCTTCGGTGTTGGTTTTCGGCGGGCCGGGTATGGGCACGCCCATATCTTTGTGCGGGGCACACCGGCGCGCCAGGTCTGATCGCTCCCCTTATCATATGAAAAATCCCCCGCGCTGGTTTCAGCCGGGGGATTGGACGTCGTCTGGTTTTCGGGTTGTGTTGTTTAGATGAGGCCCTGTTCGCTGAGGCCGGTTTCTATGCGCTTCTTCTCGGCGTTGTCGAGCTCGCGCTGCGGGGGGCGAACGAAGCCGGCGTCGAGGGTGCGGAACTTCATGATGTGCTTGAGGCCGGCGAGTCCGCCGCCATAGGTGAAGAGGCGGCAGGCCTTTTCGAGTTTGAGCTGGGATTGCCAGGCTTTCTTGAGGTTGCCCTTCTTGATCTGATTGTAGATGTCTACGTAGATGTCGATATAGGCGTTTGAGGAGCCGGAGACGACGGCTTTGCATCCGGCAAGGATCGCCTGAAAGCCGTGTTCGTCCGCGCCGTTAATGATGGCGAAGTCTTTGGGGCATTCGTTGAAGAGGCGGGTCAGGAAGGTCATGCTTCCGGAGCTGTCCTTGATGCCGACGATGTTTTCGCGGGAGGAGGCGAGCGTCTTGATGAGGTCGGCGGAGAGCTCGTTCTTGGCGCAACTGGGGATGTTGTACAGGAGAACGGGGAACCCGGGCACGGCGTCGGCAACGGTCTCGTAGAAAGCTTGCAGTGCGCGGGCGTCGTACCCGTAGAATCCGGGGGCGACGACGGCTGCCGCTGCGGCACCCGCTTTTTGTGCGTGGCGGGTGAGTTCGACCGTGGTCGCGGTGTCGAAAGCGCCGGTGTGGGCGATGACGCGGCATTTCTTTGTGACGGCCCCCACGACTTCTTCGAGGATGGTTTTTCGTTCCTCGGTGGAGCAGAGGAGCCCTTCACCGGTGGTTCCACAGGGGAAGAGACCGCCTGCGCCCTTTTTTTCCAGATGGGCCGCCAGCGGGGCGACCTTGTCGAAATCGACGAATTCGCCGCCCGTGGTAAACGGGGTCACCATGGCGGAGATAATACCTTCGACCTTGAACTTCATTCCCAAGTCCTTTCCTCGTAATTCGATAGCTCAAACTGACGTGCGGGTCCGCGTGTTTCGGCGCAGCCCCTGTCTCTCATCCTGGCGACCATGATACACCATTTTTTCAGGGATTTCGAGCTTATCTCGAATAGGAATCAATATTCGGGGGATCCGCACTTTCCGTGGCGCGGAGATTCTCCTGTGTTCAGGGGTGGTCGCCCGCCTTTCTGGCGCGTTCGGCGGCTTTGCTTCGTTCCCAGGCTTCCATGGCTTCTTCCGGAGTCTGAGCTTTCTCCGCGCCGAAGACGTGGTCATGGCGTCGGATCATCTTTTCGTGGGCGCTTCGGAGCATCTCCTCATAGGTAAAGAGGCCTTCGGCCTCCGCCGCCGCCACGCTGGCGAGGAGGGTAAAGAGGGCATCACCGCACTCTTCGGCCATGTGGTGGTGGTCGTCGCCATCGAGAGCCTCGACATATTCGGCACTTTCTTCGACGTGGAACTCGGCGAAAGAACGGGCCGTCTGCTGCTGGTCCCAGGGGCATCCTTCGGGCGTTCTGAGGTAGCGGGCGAGGTCCATAAGTGCCTGGTGCCAGTCACGTTCGTGGCTTGGAGGCAGGGGCAGGTGGGGGAGATTTTCCATGCTGTGGGGTTCCTGGCCTGATTTGTGGTTATCCGGGGCTTGGTGTGGCTCAAGTTCCTGGCGCGGTTGCCGAAGAAAATAGCAGGTAAGACAACCGGACAAGGAGGTCCAGACTATGACACTTCAATGCTGTGTTTGCAAAAAGGTCAAGGAAGACGAGACCTGGAAACTTGAAGATCGAATTCATCGGACGGATGTGAGCCACACGTACTGCCCGGTTTGCCTGAAGGCTTCCGTGGCGGCGATGGCGATCGAGCGGCAGCGCGCGGATCTTGTGCAACCCGTGGGGGCCTAGGCGCTTCTCACACTCGATACACTGCTTCAGCCCAGAAAGAGCTCCAGATTGACGGGGGGCTTCGGGGGTTTGAAAACAGGATAGAGATCGACAAGCACCTCGACGTCAATGGCCGCATAGAGCAGTTGGTCTTCGGCGAGGGGGCGGAGGGTCCAGTCGGAAGTCTGGTTGGACTTGTCCAGATAGATACCGAGTTCACGTTCACACACATCGCCGAGCTTATGGCTGAGCCCGGGCGATTTTTTGTGTTTGCTCCGGGAGTGGTGCAGCGTGTCGAATACGTTGTGAATGCGGATACCGTGCTTTCCGAGCATCTGCTCTTCGAAGAAGGCATTGTGGATGACCTTTTCGACATTGTCGTCTTCCATGAGGGCCTTAAGGGGCGACAAGTCTTTCATCGCGAGGGCATCAATGATCCACGACTGATTGGCGATGCCCAACTGGACGGTGCAGAGGACGCGGGGCTCGTCGAGGGTCGTTTCCACGTCGAGCGCGACCATGGCCTCGCCGCGGAGTGAATCGCAGACGCGCGCCATCTCGGCGGGGTCGTCCACCCAGGCGATGGGGAATCGGGGCCGATAGGTGCCGGCGCGCCGGGCCATGATGGCGAGGGCGTTGTCCTCGGATTTGATGGCGAGCGCGCCGATCTGGTCGGTGTCGCAGCGCTCCAGGAGCTCGGTGAAATAGGCCAGCCCGGCTTCTTCTCCCGCGCCGCCGCCGGAGAACTGAGCCCAATGCCGGCTGGCGATCAGCAGGTGGCCTCCGGGGCGCACATGGGCGAAGGCCTGGGCGATGGCCGCCTTTCGGGCATCGTCGGTCTTCAGGCGCGTCATCAGATAGACCATCATCACCAGGTCGAATTTGTCCGTTGGAGTCTGGCTGAATCCAAAGGGCACATGGGGGTCATAGCCCCGCACATCGAACTTTCGCCGCTGGAGCCAGGCCACATCGATTCCACGTCCGCAGCCGAAGACCAGGATTTCGTGTTTTGGGTTGATGAGCTGGGCTTCCACCATGCGCTGGATAGCGGGGGCGGCTTCGGTGCGGGCCCGGACCGGGCGTTGTATAGAGGGTTCTGTGGAGAATTCGTGCATGGCGGACGGGCGTCAACTCGGTATGGATAGGTCGCAATAGTTCTTCGGTGGGGCGCGCGAAAGCGTCCCGGAGACAGTATACGCACCGCCGCCGCCCCCTTCAATTTCACTGGGGTATCAGCCGAGGAGGAACCACGCCGCGGCGGCCCCGGCCAGCAGTCCCAGTATACCGAGGCCCACCCACAGCACGGATGATTTCCGCGCGCGCCCGGCCCGCTCCAGGGCCTCCTTCATTTCTGAGGCGGACTGGAAGCGATCCTCCGGTTTCTCGGCCAGGCCCCGCATCACCACCCGGTCCAGGGAACGGGGCACCTCCGGGTGCACACGCGAGGGGGGCAGGGCATCGGTCAGCGGCACTTCACCGCAGAGCATCTGGTAAAGAATCGCGCTCACAGCGTAGAGGTCGGTCCGGGTGTCGACGGCGCCGGCATTTTCGCGTTGCTCCGGCGCCTGGTAGTAGTCCAGTTCGAAGTGGGTCTGCTCCACGGGCAGACCGGAGCTGCTGTGGGTGGTGGAGAGGCCGAAGTTGAGCAAGGCGATTCGCCCGGTTGCGCGGACCATCACATTGATGGGGGTGAGGTGGCGGTGGGTACCGTGTTCGTGGGCATAGGCCAGGGTGTCGAGTACCTGGGCAATCAGGCCGAGCGCCTTGTCCACGGGAAGCCGACCGCCCTTCTTCTTCAAGAGCTGGGCCAGCGAGATGCCGTCCACGAACTCCATTGTGAAAAAAGAAAGACCGCCCGGCTCCGTGAGACCGAAGTCGTAAACGCGTACGATGTGCTCGTGGGAGAGGCCCTGCAGGGTCTTGATTTCGGCGATAAAGCGTCTGGAGGCCTCCTCGCTGTCGATCAGCGCCGGATGCATCAATTTCAGGGCCTTCTTGTCCTTCAGGCGCAGATCATCCACGAGATAGACCGTGCCCACGCGCCCGGAGCCCAGGCAACGCCGGATCTCGAAGCGTTCATTGATGACATAGCCCTCCGGCAGCTTCTTTCCGTCGCCTTCGCGGGCAATTTTCATTTCGCGGGGCGCGCGCGCGTTTGCGCGGGATTCGGCGTCGAAAATGGTTTCGGGCTCCGCGTCGGAGCGCGTCAGCAGGAATGCCTGATCCGTCGGATGGGGTACGGGGGCCGAATCCAGCAGGGAAAAGGCTCGGGTGGGCGCATTTTCCCAGTCATCCGTGTCATTCTCCACGGGATCGGGGATCTCCGTGGGGAGATTGCCGGTGAACACGTCGTCAAAGGCATCTTCGCGCACACCGCGCGCTTCGGTCTCCGATCCGTCCTGTTCTTCTGGCTTCATATGAATATTTCCACCCCTCTTGATGTAAGTAGACCCATGAGCCGCGCGGACAGCGCCGCGCGGAACTGTGCAAGCGTAACGATACAGGGCGCGTAACTCCACCGTCGCCGGAGGAGGAAATCCACACCGCAGCAAGAGTAGCATAACAGGACGAAGGGAATCAGGGGGCTGAATGGGGAAATCCGGCGAAACCTTGCAATGGCTCCCCGTACTTCCTGTACTCTTCTCCGCTCAAGGTCTCACGGGAGATAGGAAATAATGGAACAGAATCGCTTTGAAGCCATCCTCATGATCGGAATTCGCATAATCGAACGGGCCGTGGTGCTTTCACTGCTCGGGATGATGCTCATCACGATTGTCATATCCACCGTCGAGCTGGGCATTATCATGTATGAGCAGATTGTTGCCCCGCCATTCTTGTTTCTGGATATCGACAATCTCCTGGAGATTTTCGGCTTCTTCCTCATGGTGCTCATCGGCCTGGAGCTCTTCGAAACCATCCGCATCTATCTCGAAGAGAACACCGTGCACGTCGAAGTCGTCATGCTTGTGGCTATCGTCGCCGTATCGCGCAAGATCATCATCATCGACTACAAAGAGGTTGAGCCCATGATGAACTTCAGCATAGCGACGCTTGTGATAGCGCTCTGCGCCGGGTATTACCTGATTAAGAAAATGATGCAGGAAACGCGCAAGCCCGACACCGCAAAGTCGATCGGGGACGACAAGCCCACGGTGCTCTGAGCTGCAAAAGCGGGGAAGGGGCTGATGCAAGAATCTTTCGCATGGGTGATGGGGTATTCGTGTCCGTTTGGCGCAACCCCGAGGGATTGTTGACCACGGAAAAGCACGGAGTGTCACGGAAATGGGCATGTGCGAGGCGTAATAGTAGATCATCCGTTTTGAGTGTGCATTCGTTCAATCACGTGGGTTTCTCGAGGCGAGATTCGTCCAATTACCGCAGGCACAGGCAATCTTCCGGCAATTGTTCTCGAAGGCGGATCGAATCACTCTTCCGGCCCGAAGGGCCAGCGCAGCTTTCAGTTCGCCGCGGCGAACAACGCCGAGGAAAAGGAAAGCTCCCCATCTTTTTGCCCTTTCAGGGTGCGAACGAGAGAGTCGCCGCCATCCCCTCAAATCCAGTCCGTAGCCCACGACATCACGACTGCGAACCCATTGTAGGCACCGTGGATGACCACTGCCGTGAGGATGTAGGGATAGGCGTCCAGCACCTGGGGGCGCTGGAATTCGATGCCGGCTTCTGATCGTGCGGGGGCTGTGGCCTTGCTCCACATGCGCATCAGGCCCAAGCCCGCTATCGTGCTGGTGCCGGTGTGGAGCGCGGTGCAGACGGTCCAGCGCCAGAGGCGAAAGCTCTCGGTGCCCTCGGGATTGTAGACGTGGATGTAGAGGAGATTTTCCACCACGGCAAAGAGTAGCCCGGCGGACGCGGCGGCGATGACCGTTTGCATTCCGTTGCGAAAGAGCCAGGGGCGATTTTCCAGGATGAGGAGGGCCGCGCCGATCTTCATCATCTCCTCAATGGCTGGTCCGATGACGATGAGATAGATCAGGCCGCCGGCCATGCCGTCGGTCATCGTGGTGGCCAGCGTGGCGAGAATGGCGAAGGGGCCGCCGCAAACGGCCAGGGCCAGGAGCGTGGCCCAGCTTTTCCAAGCGGGCGTCCGGGCGAGCTGTTCTTCATACCACGCCGAATAGGTGAAGGCCTCGGGCGGGAGCATCGCGCCACCGGCGCGCAGCGTGGGCTCGTCCCACACGGTGTGGAGCGCGCGCTCCTCATTGCGCGTTACGGCGGGTGCGACGTGAAAGCCGGGTTCCTGGTAGACGGAGTCCTTCGATTGCTGGAAGGCGTCCCCGTAGAAGGGCTCATTCCGTATGGAGTGGGGGTCTTTCTTAGTCAATGTAGCAGGCCGTGCCGTAGACCAGCACTTCAGCCATGGGCGCCTGTTTCTTCCCTTGCATCGCGCCAATGTTGGACGTTTCCAGGCGGATGTTGAACACGGCCGAAGCTCCGCGGGACGCGGCATGCTCCAGCACGCGCAGGGTGGCTTCGCGTCGCGCCCTGTCCATGAGGGTCTCCAGCGATTTGAGTTCGCCGCCAAAGAAAGAGCGGAGACCGGCCAGGAAGTTCTTGAAGTAATCCGAGCCGATGACCGCTTCGCCCATCAGCATCTCGGCGCGGCGATAGCCGAGTTCGCGGGGGATAAATTTCGTGTTGGTGACGATGAGGTGGGCGACGCGGGCCTCTCGCTCATCGAGATTGCGCAGGTGCCTCCGTTCGACGTGGCGGCCATTAAAGAATCCAATTGCGAGGAGCGTGATGGGGATGCCAAAAGCGATAGCTGTTCCTATGAGATCTTCCATGGTGCAGCTTCCTATTGGATCGGCTGGACGATGACGGCGGTGCCGTAGGCGTAGAGTTCGGCGGCGCCCTGGGTGATGGAGCTGGTGCTGAAGCGCACGTTGAGCACGCAATTCGCCCCAAGCTCGTTGGCCTGGGCGATCATGCGGCTCATGGCTTCCCGTCGCGATTCAGTGAGCAGTTCGGTGTAGCCTTTGAGTTCGCCGCCCACGAGGTTTTTGAGGCCCGCCATGATGTCTTTACCCGCGTGCTTCGCTCGGATGGTGTTGCCCTGCACAAGGCCGAGTACGCGGACGACGTTGTATCCGGGTATGGTTTCCGTGTTTACAATCAGCATGGTATCTCCCTCCAGTAGAATAAGTTGCTGTGGCCCGTGTCCGAAAAGGCTAGCGCATTGCGGGGGAAAATGCAACGGGAAACTTAGGGGGAGAGCCGGGGACTAAAGGGACAACAGGGACTGGTCAGAAGGTATGGCGCCGCCCCCCGCTACGTGTGTTATCGTATCGCTGCCCGAATTGCCGAGCCATCTACATGATTATATCAACCCGAAAGGCCTACCCCATGGAACGACGCGAATTTCTCGCCGGAGCCGCCCTTACCGGCGCGGCCTTAACCACCCTGGGCGCAACCGCCGAGGAGAAGCCCGTGGAACGGGAATACTACGAACACCGCACCTACCAATTGCTGCCGGGGGATCGCAACGGGGCCATCCATGCTTTCCTGGAGAACGCCGCCATCCCCGCGTGGAACCGCGCCGGGATCGGCCCCGTGGGTGTGTTCACCGGGGTCTACGGCGGCGAATGGACCCACCTCGAAGTCCTGCTGACCCATGCTTCCCTCGCGTCGTATGCGGCGGCCCGCGCCACCCTCGCCGCCGATGAGGAGTTTCAAAAGGCGGGCGGCGAGTTCCTTGATACGCCACCGAATAGTCCGAATTTCGTGCGGTATGAAACCAGCCTCATGCTGGCTTTCAGCGGCATGCCGAAGCTGGCGGTACCGGAGAAGAAGGATCGCATTTTCGAACTCCGAACCTACGAGAGCCACAGCGAGAAGTTTGCGAAGAAGAAGATCGAAATGTTCAACGAAGGCGGCGAGATTGCGATCTTCCTGGAGACGGGGCTGACGCCCGTGTTCTTTGGAGAGACCATTGCCGGGGCGCGCATGCCGAACCTGACCTACATGGTCGTCTTCGACGACATGCCCGACCACGACGCAAGCTGGGCCAAGTTTGTCGCGAGCGATAAATGGAAGGCCCTCAGCGGCGATCCGCAGTACAAGGACACCGTCTCGAACATCCACAACCGGATATTGAAGCCGACGGCGTACTCGCAGATCTGAACCGCAATAAAGGATAGTGGTGCGAGACTACTGAGTACCGCTATTAGCCGCAACCCATCGTTTTACCACGAAGAGCGCGAAGATCACGAAGAAAAAACAGGAGAGGAATCGATACACGCCTTTCGTCTTCCTGCAATCCAGATAAGACCGGATTGGACTCCCATCCCATTTATCTTTGCGCCTTCGCGCCTTTGCGTGCAATAAACCTGGTAAGCAATTCGCGGAATGGCATTAATCGTCGAGATCTGCGACAATAGAGGTGTGCCGCGCACTCAACCTGAGGGGAGACTGGATTGAGGGTTGGGTGGTGCGCTTGACCCACGGGGAGGTTCGAGGCTTGATTGCACTCATCAGGAGACAGGATGTGCGGGGGAATCGCGCCTTCCTTTCATTGCGGGGCGCAATCGGTCCAGCGTGGAAAGTACTAATCCTTTTCTTCTCCATTTCGGCGGAGTCTTACGCCGCCCCCATCTATCCCGTGCAGCAATACACCGCCGAGTCAGGGTTGGCGGGTGCGGTGGTGCGCAGCATTGAGCGTACGCCGGACGGCGCGCTCTGGTTTGGCTGCTGGGGCCGGGGCGTATCGCGCTATGACGGGCTTTCCTGGAAGAGCTTTGGCCGGGAATCGGGGCTGCCGTCGCTGGATGTCCGGGTGCTACGGGCGGATTCGGCGGGCCGGATGTGGGTCGGTATGGTGGAGGGGATTGCGGTGTACTCTGGTGAGGGGTGGAAGGTGATGTCCACGGGACTACCCGAGCTGGAGACGCCGTCGGTATTCTCGATTTTGAGTCTGCCGGATGGTCGCCTCTGGTTCGGGCTCACAAAAGGGCGCGTGATCGAATTCGCACCGGAGCCCGGCGGCAGTGGGGAAGGGGTTCCACGGGGCCGCTGGTCCCTCGTGCTGGACCGTGCGACTTCCGGAACGGACCAGGCGATTGTGGGGTTGCTGCGCCTGGCGGATGGGCGCATTTTTGCGGGGAGCGCGGGGCGGGGGATTCTCCGCTGGGACGGCGCGCGCTGGACGCAGCAGGCGGGCGATGAGACGGTGGAAGCACCGGAGGTGCTGCTGGAGACACCGGGACTCACGCTCTATGCGGGCAGCAGGAGCGGTTTGTGGCGCATGGCCCCCGGCGAGGCGACATGGCGCAAGATTTCGAACGAATTCGCCCGGGCGCTGGCCGCGTATCCGGATGAACGGGTGGCCATCGCCTGGGAGTACCGTGCGGAGTTCCTCGACGGAGACGAGACCTATCCCATCCCCATATTACGGGATGGGCCGACGGTGCCGTTGCAGACCCTGCGCCGCTTCCCGGAAACGGGCGAGTTGTGGGTTGGCAGCAAACTGGGGGTGTTTCGCATCGGCGAGCAGGGGTGGACGGTTTTTCCCCATGCCTCCGACGGCCGGTTTTCCTCAATTTATGCCGACGAGTCGACAGACGCGATCACCGTTAGCGCGCCGGGCCAGGTCATGCAGTTTACGGTGGACGGCTGGCACGCGATAGGTCAGGTGGAACCGGGCGAATACGTTTCCATGGAAAAGGGGAACGACGGCACGGTGTGGCTGTTGAAGGAGGGGCTGGCGCTGCAATGGGATATAAAGCGAAGGGAGGAACGGCGACGAATTGCCCTGCCGCCTGCGGTGGACAGCCTGCTTGAAGCCCGCGCCGGTCGGATCTTTGCGTGGAATCTCGATCAGATCTACGAGTACATCGGCGGAGAATGGCGCCTCGCGGCGGCCAGTCCCCAGTCCGATGTTGAGGAGGTCAATACCGTCATCGAAACCAGCTCCGGGCATCTACTGGTTTCAACGCTGACCGTCCTGACCGAGTGGGCGCTGGAGGACGGTGGCGGCATGCGACTTCTTCACCGTATTCAGTCGGGGAAGAACTTTCGGGGTATTGTGGAAGAAGGGGAAGGTGGTTTCCTGGTGGGGTCGAACGAGGAAGGCGTTTTTTTCTATCGCGACGGTAATCTGAGCCTGCGGGCGCCCTTCGAGAAGAATCCGAGCGCCCGTGTTTCGTGCCTCTTTCGCAGCCGGAGCGGGCGGTTGTGGACGGGGGCGCTTGACCTGGGCGTGGCGTGCTACTCGGAAGGGCGTTGGCGCTGGTACGGCGATACGCCGGGATTCCTTCGCGGGGGTGTATCGGCGATTGTAGAGGATCCCCAAGGCAACCTCTGGGTGGAGATAGCCGGCGGCGGTGTCCTCCGCTATGTGGCGTCGTCGGAGCCGCCCGAGACCCGGATTCGGCTGAGTCCGGGGAGAATCGCCCCGGGGGAGCTTCGCGTTTTCCAATTCGATGCGGTGGATCCGTGGGAATTGACGCCACGGGAGGAGCTTGTGTACTCGTGGCGCATTACCGAAACGGGCGGGGCGACTGCGGTCTGGACGCCCTTTTCCAAGGAGCGAAGCACAATCTCCCCCCACCTGGGCGCGGGGGACTACGTGTTTGAGGTACGTGCGGCGGATACCGATTTCAATGTAGATCCGACGCCCGCCCGCGCGCAATTTACCGTTATGCCCCCGCTGTGGGCGACGCGGAGTTTCCTGCTCCCCATGGGGCTTTTCGCCGGGCTCAGCCTGGGGACGTTGCTTCTACTTATCCGAAACTATGCGGTACTCCGGGTGTCGGAGCGGCGGTTGCGCGACGCGAAGGAGCAGGCCGAGGCGGCGAACCGCGCCAAGAGTCAATTTCTCGCCCATGTTTCGCACGAGATTCGCACCCCCATGAACGCCATCCTCGGCCACGTGCAGGTCATGCAGAATTCGTCCGCCCGCTCGCCGGAAGATGCGGTGAACCTCGAAATTATTGCGCGAAGCGGCGACCACCTCCTGGACCTCATCAACAATGTCCTCGAAATGGCGCGGATCGAGTCGGGCAGGATTTCCGTCACGGTGTCCACTTTCAATTTTCGGGAGATGCTCGAACGTCTAATGCGTATGCTCGCCGTGCAAGTGGACGAAGAGCGGGTGCGAATGACGTGGGAAGTGGATCCGGCGGTGCCGGAATATATAGTCGCGGATCAGGCAAAACTCCGCCAGGTTCTTATCAATGCCGTGGGCAACGCCATCAAGTTCACCGAAGCCGGAAGCATCACATTGACGAGTGGGGTGGAGCCGGCTGATCGCGAACCCGGCGCCATGGGCCTGTGCATTGCGTTGGAGGACACGGGCCCCGGTATCGAGTCGCGGGAACTGGAACGGGTTTTTGAGCCCTTCGAGCAGGCCTCGGCCGGGAGCCGCGTCGGGGGCGCGGGCCTTGGTCTGCCCATCAGCAAGCGGCAGATCGAGGCGCTTGGCGGAAGTATCTCCATCGAATCCACACCCGGCGTGGGGACGCGGGTTTACATGCGGTTGCCCGTGACAACTGGTGCGCAACAGGATGTGGTGGACGCCCGGAGCGCGGCGCGGGTTCAGAGCACGCCCAGTGCGGACATCCCGGCGCGTGTTCTTGTCGTGGACGACATCGACACGAATCGGAGCGTTCTTGACAAACTCCTGACCGGTTCCGGCTTTGAGGTTAAGGGGGCGCCCGGCGGCGCCGAAGCGCTGGAGATATTCGAACACTGGCGACCCGATATCGTACTCATGGATCGCGCCATGCCCGGAATGGACGGTATCGAAACGATGCGCCGGATACGAGGGATGGAAGGCGGTGGGACAATTCCAATAATTTTCGTCACCGGCGGCGTATTGGACGAAGAGACCCGGGAAATCATGGCTGGCGGCGCGACCGACATCATCGGAAAACCGTTCCGTCACGCGGAGTTACTCGGAAAAATCGAGAAACACCTCCGCCAGGGGCGTGGGGACGCATGAATTTTTTCTGAAGATTCGTTGTGGGATAGACGGGCGGGACGATGGGGCCGCGGCCTCAAAATTCGGGACATTCCCGCATTTTCTCGGCATTTGATCAGTATTTGCACCAACAATAGCAGTGTATAGTACTTTTGTCGCTATTCAATGATTGCGACACTGGGGTATATTTCGAGGCGCACACCCGCTGCCGGGGACGGGGTCCAGCTCCCTTTGTTGTAACGTCGCGCGATGCGGGCGTTAGTGTCTTACGTGGCAGGTAGTGAACAACCAACCTGGGGCAACAGGAGTTCAAGCACCATGGAACATGAAGTCACGCCTCGAAGCATGAAGTACGCCGCGGCAACCATGGCGGCCAGCCTCGCAACCTTTGCGGCCACCCAACTCTCCGGTTGCGTGGGATTTCTTCCCCCGCCCATTCCCGTGACCCTCGAATTGCGACAGGGCGTGGAGATCTCCGCGCTCGCCGCCGCCTCGGGCCAGGCCGATGTCGCGCTCGGCGAGGTCTGCGGACTGTTCAATGAGGAAGAGCTCGACGCGCTGGTTCGCGCGGCCGCCGGCGATCTCATCGCCGATATGGCGGTCATCACCCGTGTTGATTTGAAGTCCACCGACATCACCGCCACTGCGGGTAATTTCGATCCATTTGAAACCGCCGTGCTGGATATCGATGTGGATGGATCCGACGATCCGCTTATTCTCGGCACCGCGGCCGATAACGACGGGCTCGGTGCGGAATTCGCCCTGACGCTTGAGAACCCCGTGGACCTGCTCAATGATTTGAATGAGGATCAGTGCGCCACGCCGGTGCTCCACCTGGACGGCGCGGGCTTCCTGGAAGCGGAGGCCATCACCTTCGACGTCACGGTCACCGTGATGGTGTACACGGAGTTCCGTCCCCTGTAAGGCGAAAAGCGCAGCGCTATTGGCGCAACCAATTCATCGATGCCCGCGAGAGCAGCTTGCGGGCATCGTCGTGTCGCGCGGTTGCCAGGGAAAGCGCCTCCTCTGATAACGATACGCCAGGTTTGTGTGGAGGGCTCCGATACCCCCAATTCGCCCGAATTACTCCCCCTGTGCTATACTTCGCGCGGCTTATCCAGTTATCGGCGTGCGAGCCGGTGCCCCCTTCCACACAGGTTTTTCCCACCATGCAGCGAGATTACGACGTTATTGTGATTGGCGCGGGCCATGCCGGCATCGAGGCGGCTCTCGGTTGCGCGCGCCTGGGCCACAGCACCTTGATGGCCACGATGAAGCTGGACGATATCGGCAAGATGCCCTGCAATCCGGCCATCGGCGGCATTGCCAAGGGGCAGCTTGTCCGCGAGATCGACGCACTGGGCGGGGAAATGGGACGCTGCATCGACCGGACCGGCATTCAGTTCAAGATGCTGAATCGTTCCAAGGGGCCGGCGGTACACTCGCCCCGCGCGCAGGCGGATCGGCACATGTATCAGTTCGACATGAAGTACGTGTGCGAGAGCCAGGACAATCTTTGCCTGAAGCAGGTCGAGGTGGACGACATTCTCGTGCAGGATGGCGCGGCCTGTGGCATTCGCACGGGCGTGGGGGAAGAAATCACGGCCCGCGCGGTCATCGTGTGCACGGGTACCTTCCTCGGGGGGCGGCTCCACTTCGGTATGACCACCATCGAGGGCGGGCGCGGCGGCGACAAGCCCGCGAACAATCTGTCGCTTACCTACGCGAAGATGGGCATCGAAACCGGACGCATGAAGACGGGAACGGTGCCACGCATCCACAAACGGAGTATCGATACGAGTCGTATGGAGGAGCAGAAGGGCGACACGGAGCCCCGGCCCTTTTCCTATTCGACGCCGATCGAAGGCTTCAGCCCGAACAGGATTTCATGCTGGCTCTGCTATACCGGCGAAGCGACGCACGAGGTCATCCGACGCAACCTGGACAAATCGCCCCTGTACTCCGGCAAGATCGAGGGCATCGGGCCACGCTATTGTCCGAGTATCGAAGACAAAGTGATGCGCTTTCCCGAGAAGACGGAGCACCGTATCTTCCTGGAGCCCGAGGGTCTCATGACCAACGAGGTCTATGTGAATGGTCTGAGCACCAGCCTGCCCGAAGAGGTGCAGCGTGAATTCCTCCACAGCGTGCCCGGACTTGAGGAGGCCGAGATCATTCGACCCGGCTATGCGGTGGAGTATGATTTTGTGCCACCGACCCAACTTAAACCGACGCTTGAGACCAAAAAAATCCGTGGACTGTTCCACGCGGGGCAAATCAACGGAACTTCGGGCTACGAAGAGGCGGCCGCGCAGGGGCTCTATGCGGCAATGAATGTTTCGCGCTTTTTGCGCAACGAAGCGCCGCTATTTATTGGTCGAGATGAGGGTTATATCGGCGTGCTTGTGGATGATATCGTCACCCGGGGGCTTATCGAGCCTTACCGGTTGTTTACTTCCCGTGCTGAGTATCGACTCCACCTGCGGCAGGATAATGCGGATGTGCGCCTGGCCCACTACGGCTTTGGCAACGACGAAGTGCTGAACCAGATGCGCGCACGGGAGGGAAGGGTTGCGGAGGAGATGCAGCGGCTGGAGAAGTCCCAGGTCGACCCCTCTGTCGAGACGAATCAGATCCTGGTGGCGTGCGGGGGGGCTCCTATCGAGCGGTCCATTCCCGCCGTTCAATTGTTGCGGCGGCCCGACATGACGCTCGAGGCACTGTACAAAGTTTGTCCGCCGCCCGTTCCCCTCGACTTTGAGGCTCGGGAGCAGGTGGAGATTCGAGCGAAGTATCAGGGTTACATGGACCGACAGCAGCGGGATATTGACCGATTCAAGAAGGCCGAGCACTGCGTCATTCCCGAGACGCTTGACTACGAGGCGATTCCGGGCATCCCGAGGGAGTGCAAGGATCGGCTGAAGGCGATTCGTCCGGTAAATTTCGGGCAGGCGAGCCGGATTTCGGGCGTTCGCGCGGCGGACATTGCGGTGCTCCACATCTATGTGGAGAAACACAAGAGAATTAAGAATTAAGAATTTTGAATTACGAGTTTGGGATGGGGTCGAGCTGTTGGTGTTTTGGGCTTGAAAAGAGTGGTTATTGGTCTGCTGATAAAAGATGCTATGTTATTTGTACTTGCATTATTGATTTGCTGATAAATAATGCATGGGTAGGTTTTGTTGGATGTTGCTCCATGAAGTTGCGCAATTGTCATAACCCGGTATAATTCAAGGGTAGGACAAATCCGGGAGGGATAGCGTCATGTCATTGATTGATACCAAAGATTTTATAAAGGCCGGGCAGAAGAAGACCCATTCGTTCTGGGAGATGTTCTGGCTGACCCGTTTCAAGGGTTACCATGTAGCCAATACGTTGCATGTGCCCCATCGAAACATGTTTGGTCGGCTGGGAACGAGCAAAGTCTGGATCGTTGATCGGACCAACGCAAAGCAATAGTTCCGAAGGTAATCCGATATAAATCAACAAAAGCCCTTGCGCTGCCTGTGGGTTGCGCAAGGGCTTGTCTTTAGTGGCGGGCCATTTCAGGGCGTCAAGAGGGGCATGAGGCGGGCGATTTCGCGGCGCGTCTCCTGAATGGCCTGGAAGCGTTCATCCGCAAGTTTGCGCGCACCCGCCGCACCACCTTTGCCGGGCTCCGTGCCGTGTTCATCGAGTCCGCAGAACTGGGCGATGGCCGTAGCGCCGCCATCCAGCAGGGCCTCGGCCTCCTTGACCGCCTCCAGGGCGCCACCACGGGCTTTGGCCGCCTCGGTCGCTTCCCGGAGGGCATGGAGCATGGCGTAGTCCTCCACGCCATCGCGGACGGCCTCCCAGCGCTTGCTGGAGACGGGTCCGTCGCCCTGATAAGTCATGAGGTAGTCCAGGGTGTCCACGGGGCGGTACCAGGGGTCGGCGCTGGAGGTGCAGTAGGACCAGAAACCGATGCCGGTGAGGTTGTGGTGCCAGGCGAGCCAGGCCTGGGCGCGGTAGTAGCCCAGAGGGGACTGATGCTTGGCGTTGCCCAGACACTCGTAGTTCCAGAGAATCGCGCCGGGGTCCTCCTGCATGATCTTCAGCTTCTCTGCGCCGACGTTGAGCAGGAATCCCACGCGGTTGGGGCACCAGATATCGACCCAGGGCAGCATCTCCCGCAGTTCTTCTTCCGTGATGCGCGCGACGGGGTCGGTGTACATGAGGATTTTCGGGTCGGCTTCACGGGTGAGTTTGGCATTGTGAAGGTACATCTGCACCAGGCCATCCGTCAGGCCCGGCTCGTCGATGGGGTACATGGCGAAGCCGTCGTAGCCCACGCCGAGGGTTGCGAGGTGCTTGACCCATTCACGGACATAGTGGATGTAGGCTTTTTTGTAGGCTTCGCTGTCCAGCGGCGCGGTGGTGGTGATGGGGTTGTAGTTCTGGAAGAGGATGAGGCCGTGGGGCGCGTACTTGCCCATGAAGGTGTCGTGGGCCGTGTAATCAATTTCACCCGTGAGTTTGCCCTCTGCGTCATAGGTTGCCCTGGGGAGGAAGGTGCTCACGAATACGTTGTTTCCATGGGCCACGCGGTCGGCGATGGCCTGGGGTTCGTGGTGCTTCAGGCGAGAACTGGCCACGTAGCCCCAGTTGCAGTGCCTGAGCACGTTCGTATCGGCCAGCTTCACCGCCGATACCTCGATTGTCAACGGCAAATCGAAGGACTGGGTTTCCACTTCGAGCGTGCGGAGGTGCACCACGCTCTTCCAGGTGCCCGGCTCCAGCTTGCTGGTGTTCACCGTCAGCCACACCTGGCGGGCATCCCAGCCGGGCAGGGTCAGCACCTGGCCCTGGTTCATCACCGGCAGGGCGTCGGCCGACTTGTCCAGCGTCTGGGCGGGCACGGCCACCACCTCATGAAGCGTGACCACCTCATGCCACGGGAGCCCCGAGGCGGCGTCCGCGCCTTCGCGCACGATGTCGTCCAATTCCACCCGCACCGTCTGGGCATCGGCGGACCAGTTGAAGGCGTTCAGCGCGGCATTCTCTGTTTCGCCCTGGAAGGCTTCGATGGTCACCTGTCGACCCGCCGTGCGGGACTCCAGCACTTCGTCGGTGCCGCCGAAGGGCGCCCAGGGGTTGGCTGCGGCAAGCTGAATGGGCCACGCACCCTGGGCCCTGCTCGCGAGGGCGTTGTCGGTGAGGGTTTTCAATTGCGCGAAGCGGTTCAGGTCCCCGCGCAGGCTGTCGCGCAGTTCGCGCTGTCCCACTTCGGTCAAGGTGCCCGCCACGGCGGCCCGTGCGCTGTAGTCCGCGAGGCGTCCCTGGGCGGCGGCAGCCTCTCCGAGCAGCGCGAAGGCTTTCGGAAGCTGGCCGGCATTGGTCTGTACGGTCTGTATGAGGCGGGTCAGGTCATCCACTTCTTTGCGGAAGGGCACGACCCAGGCCGAGAGGGAACGGTGCGCTACCGTGACCTCGCCCTGCACCACCGAAGCGCGAATGGTGACTTCGGCGGGGGCGCCTGCGCCCAGGAGGTAGTCGGCCTGCACCGAAACCACGGCGTCGCGCGAAACGACGTCCGTGTGTTTTGTCTTTTCGCCAGTGCGGTCCACCTGAACGATGACATGCAGCTCCGCCTGCTCCGGGTTTTCCACCCGCAGGGAAACGGCATTGGCGCCGGCATAGAGATCGCCAAAATCGATGTGGGCAATCTTCACGGGCGAGTGGGCACGGGGCGGAAGATATTCGCCGCCGCGCTGGCTGCTGAAACGGTACTCCGGCCACTGCACCTTGGCGTCGGGCTTGGCCTCGGGCCAGCCGTAGGCGATGACCGAGCCCGTCGCGGTGATGTACACCACCGAGGGCGTGCCGTCGCCCTTCAGATCAGCGATGGTGGGGGAGGCGTTCGTGCTCTGGGGCATGGGGTGGGACTCTTTCAAGTCGCCGTCGCCGGTGTAGAGGAAGAGTTCGCCGCTGTAACCCGCGACCACCACCTCCAGCTTGCCGTCGCCGTCCACATCGCCCACCGTGGGCGAGCGGCGTGAACGCTCGCGGATGTCCGCCTTCCAGAGCTGCTTACCGTCCGGGCTTGCGCAGACGACCTGGCCGCCGAGGTCCACGGCATAGATTTCGTTGACGCCGTCTTCATCCGCATCGGCCACGGCAATGGAGCTGTCTATCGTGCGCGGCGTCGCCAGCTTCCAAAGGACCTTGCCCTTTGCGTCGACCGCCATCAGGGCATTGTCCATCGCGCCCACGATCTCGTTTTTACCGTCGCCGTCGAGATCGGCGATGACGGGACTCGCCCCGTTAACGCCTTCGACCTTCCAGAGCAGCTTGCCCTTCGCGTCCAGGCACAGCATGGCCGTCTTGGGTCCCGCCATCATGATGACCGGATTCTTGCCGTCTCCGATGAGACCCACCGCCGGGCACATGCCGTGGCCATGGTCGCCGTCGTATTGCCAGATTTTTTCTCCTTCGCGCGACAGGCAGACGACATGCCCCGCGTCGTCCGCCGCGATGATCTCCAGCGCCCCGTCGCCATCCAGATCATGGACTGACAGGGCCGTCATGCCCCAGGCGATCTTGCCCGGCAGGCTGTAGTCCCAGATGGGGTCGCCGTTGCGCCCCGCCATGCAGAAAAGCTGGCCCGACTGATTCACAACCAGCACTTCCGGGGTCTCGTCCTCCAGCAGGTTTACCGCTGTCGGCGCGATGCTGATGGGGATCTGGACGCCCCGCATCCAGATCTGGCGGCCCTGATGGTCAATCGCTATGATGCTGCCGGCCGACGTGGTGACGACGACGTCGTTCACACCATCGCCATTTAGATCGGCAATGGCGGGCGAAGCGTCCGCCTGGCCCAGGGGCGGTTTGAACTCCCATTGGGTATCCAGCGCGAGAACGGGGATGGCGAGAAAAAGGGACAGGGCATAGCGGGGGATTCGGTACAGCGAAGACATGGCACGGGTTCCCAGGTAGGTGCTCTCTCAGTCAGGGCGGGCACAAGGGGGAGAGGCCCGCCGCAGGGACATGATAAGACGCGCGGGAGTGGAATTCAACGAGCGCGGAAAGTCTAATCGGCGAAGTCGGAACGCCACAGGTGCTCCGCACGCACGGCCATTTGGCGCTGTCGTTCATTCAGCAATTCTGGTGTCCACTCCTCGGGCGCAATCGAGGCGACCAACCTGGTCGAGTCGTAATGGCTGCTTGCATAGGCCTGAAGTTTCACGTCGTAGCCGCTATTACCGACATTGCGATTTGCAGCCGCCTGGAGTAAGGCAAGGTTGCCAAGTCGATACACATACTTCTCCTGCCGGTCTTGCGAAAATATAGCCTCCCACTCCGCGCCCGGATTCTCGGGTAGAATGTGCTCGATAGAGCCGGGGTCCGTTTGATAGTCGCAGGGCCGTCCTGAAGCATCCCGTTCCAAGGCGCAGAGAATGTACTTTGCCAGTTTCTTCTTTTGTCCTCGCGTTGAAACCTCGAGCTCGGCAAAGGCTTGGACGAATCGATCTTTTTCTACATAAATGGGCCGCAAGCGGTCGAAAAGCTGGGCGGGCGATTTGACCTCCCCGTTGAGCAGCGCCTTCGCCCCTGCGTGGCTTACGGGCTCCAATTCGTTGGTGTTGAGTCCGGTCACTACCGTATGCCGGAAGGTCAGGCGCGCAAGCATCTTCAAGACCCGTGCGAAGTCGTCGCGAGAAAGGGTTTCCCAAGCTGCGAAAAGCACCGGAGTCAACTGACGCACCCGAAAAAGTTGCATTTCCTGAATATGGGGACGGCAATTGGGGAAGTCGATCCAGTATTCATGCCCCGGATCACTGAGCGCCGCGAAGAGCTCCGCCCGTTGTTCCAGGCCGTCCATCAGGGCGAAGACCTCCTCTGGACGGGTCACCCGATCACGCACGATTTTGAAGAGCCGCTGCGTTCGAATTTTGGGCTGCTCGCACAGCAAGTGATAGCGCAGAAATTCCGGGAATCTCTCCTGACGAACGGTGCCTACGAGTGCCTTCCACCGCCGTTGGAGCGCAACTAAGTCATTGCTCGCCTTCACCCGCGAGAAAAGATAATTCTTCAGCAGATCGGTTGCCGACAGCTCCAGGCCTCGCGCGTTCAACGTTTCGAAGACGGTATAGGCATTCAGTTCGTCGTCCACGGTGATCAGGATGAAAAGCAACTGGCGCGCGATGGTTTCGCTCAGCAAGTGCGCCAGTTCCTGACCTGATTCCGCGAGGCCGGGCTCTTTGTTTATCGCGTCGACATAGAACCGGAAACACTTCCAGAGCTGGCTGTTCGAACGCGACAAGCCCCGCGGGTTGTTTGGTGTGCGGAGTTGCACCAGATAGTCCTGGTAGAATCCATCATCGTTTTCATTCAGGAACAGCTTGCTGCTCTCGATAAGTGAGGCCGGATCTTTGTCCCCAATGAAACGTTTCCGAAGTTCCACCGCTCTTTCCCGATTCTTCTCCGGCTCCTTACCCGCTCGAACGAGATCGTTCAGATGAGCGAGTACGGCCAGCGCGATGATGCTCAACGTCGCCAGGCGCTGCTGCCCGTCTATGATGCCGAACTCCCGGTCGCTCGTTCCTTCGACCACCAGGGCCCCCATATAGTGGCGTTCCCCAGCGTCGGCCTTCATGTCCAGCACGTCATTCCAGAGATCTTCCCATTGATCGATTTCCCAGGAGTAGTCGCGCTGGTAGGGTGGTACTCGATAGATGCGTCCGTTCCCAATCAGATCCAAATAGTTTTTGGTCTGAGTGTTTAGAAGGATGCTTCTGGACATGGTCTACTCCTCGGCTATGAGTCTGTGCGGGTAGAGCGTAGCACTTTTCAGGCTTCGGGAGCACGATAAAGACTCCGACTCACCCCCGCAGCGCGTCCAGCATCCTCTTCCGGCTGATGGGCTTGATGTTGCGCACAATGGCCTCGCGCATGGCTTGGCCCTGTGGGGTCTGCTGGGGATAGGAGAGGAAGTCGAGTTCGAGGTTGAGGCGCTGGGCGAGGCGGAGGGCGAGGACGGGCCAGAGGAGGCCGATGTCGCCGGTGATGGGGATGCTGCCTTCGTGGCGGGCGAAGCCGGACATTTCCATGCGGAAGGGGACTTTGAAGGTTTTGGTTTTGGGCAGGCCGTCGGCGATGGCCTGCTGGACGGCGCTGTTGCCCTGCTCGGCCTGGTAGACGGTTTCGAGGGCGGGGTCGAGGTCCATGCGGACGAGGGTTTTGCCTTCGAGGGAGTAGTGGTAGCGGCCTTCCCATGCGGACCAGAGGCCGTGGCCGGTGTAGCACTCGAAGGGGCCGTCGTGAATCTCCTGGGTGAGGGCGACGGCGGATTCGATGATGACGTCGGCGCTGGAGAGCATGTGGGCTAGGCGCGAGGCGCGCTCCGTGATGCTGATGCTGTCGCCGATGGAGAGGCCGGTCGCGCCGCCGCCGATGAGCTGGGGGATGGTGACGAGGACGGGGAGACCCAGACGCGCGCCCGCGCCGATCATGGTACGTTCGTCGGCGCCGAGTCCGGCGACTTCTTCGAAAGTCTTTCCGTGGATACGGGCGAGGGTGCCGATCTCTTCGGAGAGCCGCTCGATCCAGAGGCCCATGGGGTAGCCGAGGTTGCCCGCGGCCTTGATGATGGTCTTGCCTTCGGCCTTCTCCAGGCGCGCCATGAGATCGCGGTCGAGGCGCAGGTGGGCTTCCAGCTCCGCGTCCGTCTCGGGGCTCATGAGGGTGAGCTCGAAGTCGCCGCCACGGGGGAGTGTGTCGGGGTCTAAACCGAGCGCCGCGCCGTTGCAGCGCTTCACCTTGTCAAGCGTGCCGCCCATTTCGTGAGAGACCACGGCGGAGCTTGTGGATACGCCATCGACGATGCCCCGGTGCATGAGTTCGGCGATGAGCGTGGTGACGCCCTCGTGGATGTTCGGGCCACTACCGGTGACGATTACGATCTTGCCGCCGCGTTCTTTCGCGGCAACCATGCGATCCACAGCGCGATCAACGCGCTCGGAGGCGAGGGGGGAGAGCTGCTGGCTGAGTTCTTCGAGGGTGTTGGGCGCTATGGGCATGGGAGGCTTATCCGTTCTGAAGGTGTTCGCGGAGCATGGCTTCGGCGCGGGCGAGATCTTCGGGGGTGTCCACGCTGAAGCCGCTGAAGGCCTGATCGGCGCACTGGGACTCGACGACGCGGATGCGAACGCCGTGTTCCAGCCAGCGCAATTGCTCCAGCGATTCAACCGCCTCCAGGGTGGTCACGGGCAGTTTGGCGAGGCGCAGGAGCGAAGTTCTTCGATAGGCGTAGAGCCCGACATGCTCAAAGACCTTGTGGGCAACGTGTTGGCGAGGAAAGGGGATGAGAGAGCGGGAGAAGTAGAGGGCGTCGCCGAGCAGGTTGGTGACTACTTTGACCACGCCGGTGTCGTGGAGATCGTCCTCGCGCTCGATGGGGTACATGAGCGTGGCAACCTCCAGGGCGGGATCGGCAACGAGCGGCGTAACGACTTCATCGATCATATCGGGATTGAAGAAGGGCTGGTCGCCTTGAATATTGACGACGATATCCGTTTCGAGGGACTCCGCCACTTCCGCCAGCCGATCCGTGCCGCTGGGATGATCGGGCCGCGTCATCACCGCCTTGCCACCAAAGGCGAGGACGGCATCGCGGATGCGCTCGTCGTCCGTGGCCACCACAAGATCGTCGATGCTGTCGGCCATTGCGCAGCGCTCGTAGACGTGCTGGATCATGGATTTGTCCAGAATGGCCCGCAGGGGCTTGCCGGGCAATCGGGTGGAGCCGTAGCGGGCGGGAATGATACCGGTGATTCGGGTCTTTGCCATGGCTGCTCTCCTGCGGGCTGAACTGCTTGCCGGGAATAAGTATGACTTAATTGGACGTATCGGCAGTTTATAACGACTTGCTTGCAATATCAAGAGAATATTGCTAACTTTTTCTCATGGAACGACCCGCAACACAAGGCGACAGCCTCGCCAATCGTCTGGCCCTCAAGATTCATGAGGACATCGTGGCCTCCGATCTCAGCGAGGGCGAGTTCTTCATGACGGGCGATCAGGTGGAGGCGCACTATGACGTCTCGCGGAGCATTGCGCGGGAGGCCTTGAGCCAGCTTCGCTCCCTGGGTATCCTGGAAAGTCGTCAGAAGAAAGGTTTGCTGGTCAGTCGGCCCGACCCTGTTCAACTGATGTCGCGCTGGGTGCCGCTCTATGGCCGCGGCGGCAAAGAGGGGGAGTTCATTCGCCTGGCGCAGTTGCGCTATGTGCTGGAGGTGGGCGCGGTGGATCTGGCGGTGGGCCATGCGACGGAGGCGCAACTGGCACGACTCGGGGAACTGGCGGATACCTTTGAATCCATCGCGGCGGAGGCTGGCCACACGCCCGAAGCAGACGAAATCGATCTTGCATTTCATCGCCTGATCCTGGAGATGACGGGGAATCCCCTTATCGCGGGTATGCATCAGGTGCTGTCCGGCTATTTTGCGGCATCGACCGAAGTCGCACCGAATCCAAAAGAGAACGCGGCCATGTCTATCCGTGAGCATCACCTTATTGCGGAGGCCCTTCGACGCCGCGATGGTGCGCTCGCGTTGTCATTGTTGCGCGCGCACTTGGAACGAACCCTGGCGGAATAGGGCCCTGGCCCGTAATAAGGGAACCTGAACATGAAGGAATTGCCCTGGGTCGATGTGGTTGTTCTGGTGCTTTATGTAGGCACTGTTTCCGCCGTGGGCTCCTATTTCGTCCGCAACAGCAAGACCGTGGCCCAGTTCACTGCGGGCGGCGGTCGCATTCCCGGCTGGGCGGTGGCGTTCTCACTCTTTGGCACGTACCTTTCCAGCATGACCTTTCTCGGTGTGCCGGGCAAGGCCTACGGCGGAAACTGGAATCCATTCGTCTTCAGCCTGACCCTGCCGGTGGCGGCCTTTTTCGCTTCACGCTATTTCATTCCCTTTTATCGCGATACCGGCGAGATATCGGCCTACACCCATCTGGAGGCCCGATTCGGCCCCTGGGCGCGGACTTACACGATGTTGTGTTATGTCCTCAATCAGGTGGCGCGCATCGGCGCGATCCTGCTGGGGGTTGCATTGGTGCTGAAATCCCTGCTGGGCTGGGACATGTCCACGACCATCATTGTGACTGGCGCTATCGTGACCTTCTACACGTTGCTGGGTGGGATCGAAGCGGTGGTGTGGACCGATGTGGTGCAGAGCGCGGTGTTGCTTATCGGTGCGGCGACCGCGCTGTTTCTCCTGGTCACCGGAATGCCCGAGGGGCCCGGCCAGATTCTTGCGATAGCCCGGGAACACGGCAAGCTCAGTCTGGGAAGCTGGGGCCCTTCCATCAGCGACTCCACGGTCTGGGTCGTGTTTGCCTATGGCGTGGCGATCAATCTGAACAATTTCGGTATCGATCAGGACCAGGTCCAGCGTTATCATGTGGCGCGCTCGCATCGGTCCGCCGCGCGGGCCGTTTGGGCCATGGCATTGCTCTATGTACCCGCATCCTTCATGTTCTTCGCGATCGGCACCTCGCTCTTCGCATACTACGAGGTTCACCCCGAGATGCTGGAGCAGGTGCGCAGTCAGGTGGCCGCGACGCGGCTGGACATCGAGCTGCGAACGGCCGACGCCACGCAACAGGCGGCTATCGCGCAGGCGGCGGCCGCGCTGACCCCCGCGGACATCGGAGACAAAGTCTTCCCGCACTTTATCATTAACGGACTTCCCGTGGGGCTTGTGGGTTTGCTCGTGGCGGCTTTGCTTGCCGCCGCCATGAGCAGCATTGACACGAGCCTGAACTGCTCGGCGACGGTCATTTTGAAGGACATCTACGCGCGCTTCATCAATCCCCAGGCTACCGAGAAGCAATCCATGCGCGTGCTCCATGGCGCGACGCTACTCTGGGGGGCGATGGGGACGACGGTGGCCCTGCTGCTGATTCGGGTGAACAGCATGCTCGATGCGTGGTGGCTTATTTCGGGGATATTCGCGGGCGGCATGCTCGGGCTCTTCCTGCTGGGCTTTGCCTCGCGACGGTCCAACAACGCCGGGGCCGTGATCGGGGTGATCGTGGGCCTGCTCGTCATCGTGTGGATGACGCTCCCTTCGGTGGATCAGTGGCCCGAGAGTCTGGCCGTGCTGCGCAGTCCCTTCCACGCGAACCTGGCCACCGTGATCGGTACATTGACCATTTTTCTCGTGGGTGCTTTCGCAAGCCGGTTTTTCCCCCAGCGCAGCGAGTAGTCCGACCGCAGTATTGCGTGAAAATCCGAGGACTCAGCTTTTCCGGACGAATTCCGATTTCAGGCTCATGGCGCCGAAGCCGTCGATCTTGCAGTCGATGTCGTGGTCGCCATCCACCAGGCGAATGTTTTTCACCTTGGTGCCGATCTTAATCGTCCCGCCCGAGCCCTTGAGCTTGAGATCCTTAATCACCGTCACCGTGTCGCCATCCTGCAGCACATTGCCCGCCGAATCCCGATAGATCTTTGCGCCGGGTTCAGCGGAATCATCCGCGGCCGCCAGGGGCCACTCATGGGCACACTCGGGGCAGATGTATAGACTGCCGTCTTCATAGGTGTATTCGGAAGCGCATTTCGGGCAGGGGGGCAGCATGGGCATGGGGTCCAGTCGGGTAAAGGGGTGGTTGATGGAAGGAGCGGTCAGTATAGCAAGGCGCCCGCGCGGGTTCCCACCCGGCGATTGCGGGGCGGCTTCGCTGCGGGACTATTAAGAAAACACGGGATGTCATAGGGACTGACGCACCCGCGAACATGATGAATATCTTCGTTATTCATGTTCCATCGATTTCCCCGAGTGCGAGCCCGCGATATCGACGGGTGTGGCTGTCCTGTCGCTCTCGGAGGGAGCCTCG
The DNA here is from genome assembly GCA_016791475.1 of Candidatus Hydrogenedentota bacterium. Lineage (NCBI taxonomy): Bacteria > Pseudomonadati > Candidatus Hydrogenedentota > Candidatus Hydrogenedentota bacterium. The sequence continues at coordinate 142,251 of JAEUWI010000004.1, read as the reverse complement.
GTCCCAATTGCCCCATCGACCAAACGCCATGTTGCCTGTCGGTTTGGCTGTGGTAACGTTGGGGCCACTCCCCGCACGACGGGACAGCCACACCCAGAAAAGTTACGACGCCTTGTTGCAGTGGGCCTTGGGTCGCAGGACAACGCAATTCGGTCGGGCCACGATGGGTGCGTCAGTCCCGACGCGCTCCAAAGTTTCTTCCTCCTCGAACCGCAGTAAAGGGTGACGGCCCGGAGGTTTTTCCGGGGGAGGCGAAGGTTTTCATCGTGTAATAGGGAAGAGGGACCACCAATCAGATGCTGAACATACATTTTCTTCATCGCTGCAGGTTCTTCTTGAATGCTGGCCGCCGACACCGCCGGAGTGCTCTTCACTATATTTTCGTTCTAAACAGCTCCTTACTTCAGCCGATTCAGCAGGTAGCCGTCGAAGCCGAAGTAGTAGCCTGTGCTTTCGGGCTTCTTGCCGCGGCTGACGAAGCTGAGGGTGTGGGGGCCTTTGCTGAGGGTTCCGGTGCGGAAGGCGAACTCTTTGGTGGTGACGTTGGACGTGTAGAGGTCCAGAGGGGCGCCGAGGGGCTTGCCATCGATCTGGACTTCGTAGTTGCCGTAGTCGAAGGAGCGGGTCATGAGGAGGAGGAGTTCGTGGTCGCCTTCTTCGGCGATTTCGATGGGTACGTTCAGGGTCTGGCCTTCTTTGGCGGGCTGCCAGAATACCTGTCCACCGCCGGTCCACTGGGCGCCTTCCTGGCGGGTGATGGGCCCTTCGGTGGCGGTGACGCGATCCAGGGCCTGATCCACTTCGACGAGTTTGGTCCAGTCGTGGTAGAGGCGGTCTTTGGCCGGGGGCAGGGCGGGGTAGGCCTTGTGGGGCTCGATCTGATACCAGAGGGCGACGGAGGAGAAATCGTCGGGCCGCTCCTCGAATCCGGACTTGATGCTTCCGTCTTCGTTGAAGGTGACGCCCTTGTGCTCGATCTCCATGCGGAGGGATTTCTCGAAGATGACGGGGTCGGTGATGTGCCAGCGGTAGGCGGTGGTGAGGGCGAAGGCGTCCATGCTGCTGTAGAGGGGCACGCCGTAGTAGGGATAGCTGAACTGGCGGAAGCCCCAGGCATCGCAGAAGTAGTCCTCGGTGCCGGTTCCGGTGAGGCGCGGGGTGGTTTCGCCGTCGATGTAGAAGAAGTCATCGCCCTCGCCAAACCAGCTCGGGGTCAACTGGCGCACGCTGAGGATGGTGCCGACGTAGTGGCCTCTACCTTCGATATCGGCGATGAGATAGTTCTGGCCCATGGTGGCGGGGAATTCCTGACGATACATGGCATGGAAATAAGCCGTGTCCGCAGGCAAGCTGGGCAGCTTGGTCCAGTCGACATAGTAGTAGAAGGCGTGAACCTTGCCCGCGCCCTCGTTGGTCACGGTGATCTTTGCGGACTTGCCGAAGGGCATGGGCCAATAACAATTGCGCGCCCGCCCTTCGGAGCTGACACTGATGGGGGTGGAGGTGAAGGGCTGGTCCACGCCATGGCCGATGCCGAAGAAATCGCCGATGGGGCACTCCACCGAGGCGTGCTCTTCGCCGTCCCAGTACATGCGCAGGACCAGCATGCGGGAATAGCCATGGTCCGAGGCGGCGATGGTATTCCAGAAGTGGGTGATGACACCGGGGCCGGTGAGATCGGCCAGGACGAGAGTCGCGCCGGGCTCGATGGGCCGCGCGTCGCCGTTGCCCGATTCGAGGTTGGGGTCGGTGGAGGAGGCGCGCATGCTCTGGCCGATCTTCAACTGGGCGAGACCCGCCAGTGGGTCGCCTGCGTTCCCGGCGGGACCGGCCAGGGCCGCCAGGGGCGGCAGCAGGAAAAGGGCGGCAAGGGTGAGAGTGAATAGTTGTATCATGGGGTAGATCCTTCCATGGCGCGGGCATTCCGCCGTGCGCCGTCGTGCGGTATACCTCGATGGCCGCCTGCCGTTCCCCCGGCCGACCGCAAGTCGAGTTTGCGGTAGTATAGATCACAGAGCCGGGTCGTGTGTCCAATCCCATGCGACCTGGTTGCATGGCGCGCCGTAATCTGAGATATTGAGTGCCTGTGAGCAGCCGAAAGGAATTCCCCGTGAGATTTTTTTTCACCACAATGCTGAGTTTGGGCGTTTTTTCCTTGTCCGCGGTGGCCGCACCGCTTCAGGACTGGCCCGAGTTCCGCGGTCCGACGGCCCAGGGTATCGCCGAGGGCGCCACGCCGCCGGTGGAATGGAGTGCGGAGAAGAATATCGCATGGAAGCGGGCGATTCCCGGTATTGGGTGGTCCTCGCCGGTCGTGTATCAGGGCGGGGTCTACCTCATGACGGCGCTGCTCGACGGGGAAGAAAAGCCCACCTCGCTCCGGGCCCTTCGGGTAGGTGGTGAAACGGGGGAGATTGTGTGGGATGTGGAAGTCTTCCCCTGGTCGGGCCCGGTGCAGAAACAGCCGAAGAATAGCTTTGCCAGTCCCACGCCTATCGTGGCGGAGGGCAAGGTCTACGTTCACTTCGGTCCCATGGGCACGGCCTGCCTCGATACGGAGGGCAAGGTGCTCTGGAAGCAGACGGAGCTGGCTTATGACACGCCCCACGGGAATGGCGGGTCTCCGGCGCTCTCCGGCGGCAAGCTGATCTACAGTTGCGACGATACCCAGAATCCTTTCGTGGTAGCGCTGGACCAGAATACGGGCAAGGTGCTTTGGAAGACCCAGCGCACGACGGACGCTTCGAAGAAATTCTCCTTCAGCACGCCGCTGGTGATTGACGAGGGCGGCCGGAAGCGCGCGGTCATGCCCGGCAGCGGCTTCGTTGGCGCCTACGACCTGGAAGATGGCGCGGAGGTCTGGCGGGTGAACTATGGTGAGGGCTTCTCTGTCGTGCCCCGCCCGGTGCTGTCCCACGGGCTGGTGTTTGTGGCCACGGGCTTCATCAACCCCTGCAGCGTGCTCGCGATCCGGGTGGGGGGCGAGGGCGACGTCACAGAATCGCATCTGGCGTGGCGTATGGACGAGGGCGCGCCCCACACGCCCTCCATGCTGCCCCTGGGCGACGAGCTGTACTTTGTGAGCGATCGGGGCGAAATGTCCTGTGTGGACGTGGCCACGGGTACGCTGCACTGGCGCGAGGATATCGGCGGACGCTACTCCGCCTCACTGGTGATGGGTGGGGGCCGCATTTATGTGACCAGCGAAGAGGGAACGACACATGTCGTTCAGGCGGGCAAGACCTTCCGGAAGATCGCGGAGAATGTGCTGCCCGAAAAAACCTACGCCTCTCTGGCGCTGAGCGGTCCGGCCATCTTTTTGCGCACGGAGGGCAATCTTTATCGCATTGAAGAACGCTGACAAAAGGCGCATTGCCGGGCCGTTTTCGCCCGGAGCAGGGTGGAGAACAGAACTCTCCTCTTGACGTTCAGCCAGCTAAGGTATATAAGTGTATACAGGCTATGTTTGATTGGTGTACGTCCGAAGTGCCCGCCGACCCCTGATGGGGCGCATGGCGGGGATGGCGTCGCGAGGCTTGTCCCGTGTCGCCCGTGCATTGCATGACCGGAAGAGAACTCCAGAGAGGACATCGCATGGCATTGCTGGCCGAGGCATCCGCGGAATCGGGAAACGAAGCATGGAACCAGATGGGGCGGTTGGCCGGCCCCGAAACCGTCAAGCACTGCAACGCCCCAAGCGTCTTATCATCGCAAGCGTTTAACAAGTATTTCGGGCCACTCGTCTTGACGATTCTTCTCCTCTTGGCGCAAGTGGCGGGCGCCAGCGAAGCGGATCTGAAAATGCCCGATCTGTCCAGCGTGACTTTCGTGGGGATCAGCGGCCATAGCCTCCTCCTCTTTGGCCTGCTCATCTGCATCGCGGGGGCTCTCTTCGGGCTGGCGCAGTCGGTTCGCATCCGGCGCCTCCCCGTCCACGGGTGCATGCTTGAAATATCCGAGTTGATCTACGAAACCTGCAAGACCTATCTCGTGACCCAGGGCAAGTTTCTGACGGTGCTTTGGGCATTCATCGCGGTCATTATTGTGGTGTACTTCGGCCTCCTGCTCCACTACGCGCCGACCAAAGTGATCGTGATAGTTTTCTTCAGTGTCATCGGCATTCTGGGCACCTATTGCGTGGCGTGGTTCGGCATTCGCATCAACACCTTTGCCAACTCGCGCACGGCCTTTGCGAGTTTGAAGGGAAAACCTTACCCGTGCATGGAGATTCCTTTGAGCGCGGGTATGAGCATCGGCATGCTCCTCATTTCCGTGGAGCTGGCGCTCATGCTGGTCATCCTGCTGTTTATTCCCAGCGACTGGGCGGGCCCCTGCTTCATCGGCTTTGCGATCGGCGAGTCGCTTGGTGCGGCGGCTTTGCGGATCGCGGGGGGCATCTTCACAAAGATCGCGGACATCGGCGCGGACCTGATGAAGATCGTGTTCAAGATTAAGGAAGACGATATCCGGAATCCGGGCGTGATCGCGGATTGCACCGGCGATAATGCAGGCGACTCGGTGGGGCCCACGGCGGACGGCTTCGAGACCTATGGTGTGACGGGGGTCGCGCTAATCACTTTTATTCTGCTGGCCGTTCCCGAGCCGGAAGTGCAGGTCCAGCTTCTCGTCTGGATTTTCGTCATGCGCATCGGCATGGTGGTGACCAGTGCGGCGTCTTACTGGTTGAACGGGTTGTGGTCCCGTGCGCGCTTCGGGCACGCCGACGCCTTCGATTTTGAACTGCCGCTGTCATCGCTGGTGTGGCTGACCTCCCTGGTTTCCGTGGCCATGACCTACGCGCTGTCGGTTGTGCTGATTGGCGACCTGGCCAATGGCACGCTATGGTGGAAACTTGCCACGATCATCACCTGCGGCACTGTGGCGGGTGCGGTCATCCCCGAATTGGTAAAAGTATTCACCTCCACCAATTCCCGGCATGTGCGCGAGATTCTCTCCGCATCGCGGGAGGGCGGTGCGAGCCTGAATATCATCAGCGGCTTTGTGTGCGGCAATTTCAGCGCCTATTGGATGGGAATGACCATCGTTCTCATCATGGCTATCGCATTCGGTGTAAGCGCGGGCGGTCTGGGCGCCATCATGTCGGCACCGGCGATTTTTGCTTTCGGCCTGGTGGCCTTTGGCTTTCTGGGCATGGGCCCGGTGACCATCGCAGTGGACTCCTATGGACCGGTGACAGACAACGCCCAGTCGGTCTATGAGCTTTCCGCGATCGAGGATGTGCCCGGTATAGACGCGGAGCTTCAGCGGGACTTTGGATTTGCACCTAATTTTGATGTGGCGAAGCAGTTTCTAGAGGAGAACGATGGCGCGGGGAATACCTTCAAAGCGACGGCAAAGCCCGTGCTCATCGGCACGGCCGTGGTGGGCGCCACGACGCTGATCTTCTCCATTATTCAGGTGCTGAACGGGCAATTCGGCGAAGCCAATGTAACCGTGGGGCTCTCGATTCTCAATCCAGTCTTCCTTCTTGGGCTGATCACCGGTGGCGCCAACATCTTTTGGTTTTCCGGGGCCACGACCCAGGCGGTGGCTACGGGGGCCTACCGGGCGGTGGAGTTCATCAAGCACCACATCAAGCTGGAGGAGGGCGGGGGACGGGCCTCCATGGAGGATTCGAAGCGGGTGGTGGCCATCTGCACGCACTACGCGCAGAAGGGCATGTTCAACATCTTCGTGGTGGTGTTCTTCTCCACGCTGGCCTTTGCCTGCCTGGATCCGTATTTCTTCATCGGCTACCTGATCTCCATCGCGGTTTTTGGCCTGTATCAAGCGATCTTCATGGCGAATGCCGGTGGCGCGTGGGACAATGCGAAGAAGCTGGTGGAGACGGAACTGAAGGCGAAAGGTACCGAGCTCCACGACGCGACGGTGGTGGGGGATACGGTTGGCGATCCCTTCAAGGACACGGCCTCGGTGGCCATGAATCCCATGATCAAGTTCACCACGCTCTTCGGGTTGCTCGCGGTTGAACTGGCCATCGAACTGGATACGGCGGTGCGGTTGGGCGTGGCTGTCGTGTTCTTTCTTGTGGCGCTGGTGTTCGTTTACCGATCTTTTTACGCCATGCGGATTCCGCAACATGCGGAAGCGGGTGATTAGCCGGAGGGTGTCAGTCAGACATAGAGCTCGACCACAATGGCCCTGGAGGGGTCCTCCGGGTCGAGGGCAAGCTCCACCACGGTGCCTGGAATCAATTGGAGTGTGGTGGCGTTTTTCATGACGGGTGCGCCCCCTTCAACCACCTGTCCGTTGAGCACGTATCGGAAAGTGACCCGTCCGCGGTCCTTGATGAATCGGATGTCCGTTATTCCGCCCTCGACGCGCTCGCCGGTCTGGATGATTCGACGAATACGAGCGATGCGGCGGAAGAGCATGAAGAGCAGTATGACGGTCAGTACCAGCGATACGACCGCACCCACCACGGCGGTTTCCGGTGTCACGGGAATGCTTCCCGGCCGTTTTACTTCGGGCAGGAATCCAAAAACGCCGCCCGCGATGGACAGGATTAGGAAGATGGGGCCGGTGATTGCGAGGAGGAAGGCCGCGTAGTCGTTCAGAATGGTGCGCTTCACGGAAATGGATTGCATGGCGTTTTGCCTCTTGAAATATAACGGCTTGTGGGGGGAGACCGTCTCTCCCAAAGACTGGATAGACCATAGCGGAGGGTTTGGCGCCGACGCAAGCCGGCGGTCATCGGGGTGACGGAAAGGCTGGCGCTCATCTCGAAAGGAAGGAGGAGGATCGGTTACAGTGGGGCCATTGCGACCGCATCGGACGCAACGGAATTCTTCAGTAGAAGCGTCATGATTCTCCGCGTTACCGACAAACTTTCCAGACGAATTGGCTTGCGCCCCATGGAGTCCCTGCCCCTTTGCGCGAACCCGTTTACCGATTGGTCTTCTCACCTTTTCGAGGCGGGGCGGTCGACGTATATTCTCTCCATGAATACGGTTACTCTGTACTCGGTGGTATTTCCTGCACGGGGAATCAAAGGCGAACCCGCGTTTCGTTCGAATATGTTCGCCTATCTTCGCGCGGCGATGCTTGAAGACGGCTTCGAATTTCACTACAAGCGGCTGATCGATGTGGCGTCCGATGCGGTGAGCTATTCAAAGTCGTTCAACCGAGGCGTGACGGGCGCCATGAACGATCTGGCCGAGCTTGCGTCTTACAGTATGGAAGAGCAGGGGCGTTCCACGGAAGAAACCACGCGCGTGCTGAACGCGTCATCCTTTTCTGTCCTGGGCCAAGCATCGCCACGCCAGATCTTCCGGCGAACGGGCTTTCGGGACTGATCCGAGCCCTGGCGCGCGAATTGATCGAATTTCATTTGCAGCCAGGTGTTAGGGTTGTGTACGATGGCCTGTTGGGCCAAAGCGCTGAAATAGGCACGTGGTCGCGGTGTCCGAAGAAATCGTCCGTGGCGCGTGGTAGCGCTGAACTAGATTTTCCTCGCTCAAAGCGTCCCGAGGAGTTCCCCGCTGGTATGAAGATGATCAATCAATCAATCGAGAGAGAGCCCGATAGAAGTATTATGAAAGGTAGTAACCTGAGTATAGGTAAGCGAATTACGGGGGCGCTCGTACTTTTGTGGTTGGGTGGCGCCGCGCTGCTGGTTTTCCTGTCGTACCAGTATACCCGGGCGGAATTGATCGAGGGTATCAGGATTCGGGTTCGAGACTATGCCGCTTTGGGGGCGCTGAGCGTGCCCGCCGCGGATCATGCCCAATTGCGGAATCCGGAGGACGAGGGTACCGAGTCCTACGCTCGCGTGGTTGCTTCACTTCGCAAAATTCGCGACAACAGCACGGACATTCGCTTCGTTTATACGGCGCGGAAGGGCCCGGAAGGCCAGGTGGTCTTTGTCGGGGATGCGGAGGAGAATGAAGCGGATCGTTCCGCTCTCGGAGACGTGTACGACGACGCGACGCCCCTGCTTATGGAAGCAGTGGACGGTCTGTCTTCCCCGGTTCTGGAAGAGGACTTCTACGAGGACGAGTGGGGCACTTTCTTGAGCGCGTATGCGCCGGTGTATGGTGCGGACGGGACCTTCGATGGCGTGATCGGGGTTGATATATCCCTCGACAGTGTCCACGGGATATTAAACAGCCTCCTCGTGCGGTTGGCGTTTCTGCTCGGCTTGATTACCGTGTTGGTTATCCCGGTGGCATTTGTCGTACCCCGGGGCTTTGTAGTTCCCATTCGGGATTGTGTTGCGTTTACCCGCACACTTGCCCGAGGGGACTTTTCCGGCGAAGTGCCCCTGTCGTTCCGGCACCGGCGTGACGAGGTCGGAGAGCTTGCCGAGGCCCTTCAGACGATGACGGAGGACCTGCGCGGGCTGCTTCGGGACGTGGCGGGTGGTGTCAGGACCCTTGCCAACTCCTCCGCGGAGCTATCTGAGATTTCCGGAAAAACGACGCGTGGGGCGAAAGTACTCTCCGAGAAGGCCACGGGGGTTGCGGCGGCGGCGCAGCAGTCCAGCGCGAATGCGGCGAGCCTGGTGGTAACCATGGAACAGGCATCAAGCAATCTTTTGTCCGTGGCGGGCGCGACGGAAGAGATGAGCGCGACGATCGGGGAGATTGCCTCGAATTCCGACAAAGCGCGATTAATCAGTTCTAAGGCCGGGGTCCAGGCGGCCGATATATCCTCGCTTATGGAACAACTGGGCGCGGCGGCGGGGGAAATCGGAAAAGTGACGGAGACGATCACGGAAATTTCTTCCCAGACGAATCTGCTGGCGCTCAACGCCACGATCGAAGCGGCCCGAGCGGGGGCGGCGGGTAAGGGATTCGGGGTGGTTGCCAATGAGATTAAAGCGCTTGCCCGCGAGACGGCCCTGGCCACGGAAGACATCCGTGAAAAGATTGACGGCGTACAGCGCAGTGTCGGCAGGGCAATCGCGGACAACGCGTCAATCGCGGGCGTCGTACAGGAGGTGGGGCGCCTGGTGACGGCGATTGCCGCGGCCATCGAGGAGCAGGCCACGGTGACCCGTGGGGTCGCCTCCAATATCGCGCAGGCCTCGGGCGGCGTGGAAGACGCCAACGAGCGCGTGGCACAGACGGCGATGGCTTCCATGACGATTGCGCGGGACATCTCGTCCGTGGATGTGGCGGCCGGTGAGATCCGGGGGGGCGGCGAACAGGTTCAGGCCAGCGCTGCGGAACTGTCCGGGCTGGCAGAGCGTCTCATGGGTCTGGTGGGCCATTTCAAGGTGTGAGGGCCGCGCCGCCGCGTCCGTCCGGCGTTGTCCGGGTTGTGGCTCGCGCCGTTTTGTGTTACACGCGGTGCACGTTGGTCGCCAGATCGCTGTGCACGCGGTTGAAAAGATCGTGGGACGAGCTTTCTTCAATCTTCGCGCGAATCTGTTTCAGCTTAGAACGGGGCACCAGGGCGATGTGAAATGCGGCGTCGCCGGGCTTCACCACGGGCATGGTAGTCATGCCCAAAATGATGCCGTCGCCCGGCGAGACGAGCTGGCGTCGTTCGTCGCCGAAGATATTATAGTTGGTGGCGAGGATCTCGCCCTTCTGCACGAGGTCGCCGGGATTCACATTGAAGCTGAGGGTGCCGCCCTGTTCCGCGCGCACCCAGGTGGTGCGGTGGCTTTCGACCTGATAGCGGGCGGTTTCGAGAGGACCATCGACCATCTTCATGCTCTTGAGAATATTCATCACGCCGCGTACGCCGACCTCCACCACACTCGGCTCGATCTTCCAGACCTCGCCGGCTTCCAGAATAATGCAGGGGACGCCGGCCGAGGTTGCCGCGCGCCGCAGCGAGCCGATGGGCCCTTTGCCGTCCACGATCAACTCGCAGCCGAAGGTCTGGGCCAGATGCTGGCAGGCGGGATTGGAGAGGTCCGCGCGAATATTGGGATAGTTGGTGCGCCGCACGGCCGCGCTGTGAAAGTCGATGAGGATATCGCACTGGCGCACGACTTTGTCGAAGATGACATGGGCCAGGCGGCTGGAGAGGGTGCCCTTCTCGGAGCCGGGGAAATCGCGATTCAGATCACGGCGGTCGGGCAGGTATCGCGTGTGATGCTCCAGGCCGTAGACATTAACAACGGGCACGCAGACGAGGGAGCCGCGCGTGAGCACGGGGGGGTGGCCATAGAGCACTTCGCGGATGATGCCCATGCCGTTGAGCTCGTCGCCATGGACGCAGCCGGTAAGCAGCACGGTGGGGCCCGGCTTCTCCGCGCGGATCACGTGGATCGGCACGGTCACGGGCGAACCGAGATACGACTCGCTGAATTGCAGGGACAGGCTTCTGGACTCGCCTCGGGGAACGCGTTGTCCAGCGAAGGTGATGGATTTATGTCTGGCCATCGATCAACTCCATGTCGTCGATCCGCGGCGCGCTCTGCGGAATGGGTCGAATTCTGGGTTTTCGGATCGCGCGCGCGGCGTATCCGTGTGCGGGGATAATGGCGCGCATCTCCCTCAGCTCCCCGAAGCAGAGGAGGGTGTCGCCCGTTTGAATGGACTCATCGCCGCGCGGATTGGGCACGATGTGCTTCGCGCGGCGGATGCTGATAACGCGGATGTTTTTCTCGGCCAGGTCGGTGTCCCGGAGCATTCGCCCTTCGAGATGGGGCATGTCGTGCACGGTGAATTCGGCCACGCCATAGCCCGCGGCCAGGCGGAGCCGCTGCTTAAGGTCCACCTGGGGAAAGAGGACGTGATTCTCCACGTCGGCGATGATCGCGCCGGCAATGTCGACGCCGGTGGCGGTCTCGATGCCGCGCAGGCCGGGGGAGGAATTGACCTCCATGACCTGGGGGCCTTCGGAAGATTCCAGCATGTCTACACCGGCTATGCGCAGTCCCAGGATCTGGGCGGCGCGAATGGCGGTCTCTTCATAGACCGGGTCGAGCTTGATGCTCTGGGTGGTGCCGCCGCGGTGCACGTTACTGCGGTATTCACCCGCCTGGGCCTGGCGGCGCATGGCCGCGACGACGTGGTCGCCGATGACGATGGCGCGTATATCCGCCCCTTTGCTCTCCTTCACGAATTTCTGGATGAGCACGTTCTGCTGGGCGCTGTGGAGGGTCTGGATGATGGCCTCGGCCACTTTGGACGTCTCGGCCAGGATCACGCCGACGCCCTGGGTGCCTTCGAGGAGCTTGATGATTACCGGCACACCACCGACCCGTGCGATGGCGGGGAGCACGTCGTACTCGTCGCGCACAAACGCGGTGGGGGGCATGCCGATATCGTGGCGGCTCAGAATCTGCATGGCCCGGAGCTTGTCGCGCGAGGCGGCGATAGCGAGAGAGTCGTTGGCCGCGTAGATGCCGCACTGCTCGAACTGGCGCACGACGGCGAGGCCGTAGTGGGTGATGGACTGGCCGATGCGGGGGATGACCGCGTCATAATGGGAGAGGGGCGCGCCTCGAAAATACAGCTCGGGCGTGTTGCGCTCCAGGGTCATGGAAAAACGGAGGGTATCGAGGCGCTTTACTTCATGGCCCCTTGCGAGGGCGGCCTCTTTCAGCCGGCGCACGCTGTACCCGCGCTCACTGCGGCTCAATATGGCAATTTTCAAAAATCAATCCTTTTCTGGCCTTTATCCGGCTTGCCGAGGAGACTTCGCTTGCTTACATCCACCACGAAGTCCTTCTCCAGCGCCTTGCGGCCCAGCAACATGCGGAACAACATTTTCTCGCGCGAGACGAGAGAGATTTCAATTTCCTTAACAATAGGCCCCATCTTGATGGTGGTCCTGACGAAGCAACGGCGCTTGTAGTCCCCCGTGCTGGAGCGGACTTTGGCCCATTTCACCACCTCGGCATGGATCCGGTGACGAATGCGCGGGCCCTTGGTCGTCAAGACGACATCAAACTCGACCCATCCGGGCTTCGTTTCCCTCAGGCTTTCCACGTGGAGCGCGCTCGTCCGCGCGCCCGTGTCCACCTTGGCCTTCACCGCCTGGATCTCCCACTCGGGCAGCTCGATATACTCCGTCCAGCCAATAATGGTCTTTCTCGGGGTCCGTTTCTCCAAGATAATCAGCCTTTCGAGTGAAGTGTAGCGTCCAGGCGCGCGGGCCTCCCCGGCCGGCCTGCGAAAAAGCAGGCCCTGAATCACAAAGAGGCACGACGGCACGGGGCAGCGCCGAAGGCCTCTCTCTTGGCATCAGTTGTGGGCGGAAGTTTACACCACCGGGGCGTCATTTCCCAAGTTGCCCGCAGCGGTGCGGCTCTTTCGGGCGGACGTTCCCCTGAGGGTCCGGGAATGGGCGGATATCTTCGCGGTCATTCAGTGCTGCTCGTCCGCCGAGGGGCCGTAGAGCGCGGGGAGGGGGACGTCGCATAGGCGCAGGTACACCGTGAGTTGTCCCCGGTGATGGACGAGGTGGTTGAGGATCATGGCGCGCAGCACCTGAACGCGGGGCATGGAAATAAACACGGTTCCGTCTGGGCCGGCCATGGTCCAGTTCTTCATGAGTTCCTCGTTGCTCAACGGTTTCATGGCGTCGATGGCCGATTCGACCTGCTCGTCGAGGCGCGCAACGATTGCGGCGGCGCTGTCACCGAGCCAGGTGGGCCACTCGTCTTTGTTGAACACGAAGTGGTCCAGTGCGCAGGTGGGCCCGGTCCAGCCGAGGAGGCTGGTGATGTGGCTCGCAAGTTCGCCGAGGCTGAAGGACTTTTCGTGGGGCTTGAAGCCCAGCTTGTCGTCGGGCAACCGCTCCAGGAGGCGCCGGGTGTTTGCGGCCTCGTGCTTCAATTCTTCGATCATTCCGTCGATGATGTTCATGGCGAGTCTCCATTGATGGGGCTGGAACTTGCGGTTTCCGGGGCGGCCATTATTGCACCGGGGACTCTTGTGTTCAACGGTCCGTGGTGATGGGATTTTGCGTGTACACGCGAAGGGATGAGGGGTATAGTAACGGGGAACCGAGGGGATATTTGGCGTGAAACGATATAAATGGGACTTGATTGCGGCGGGCGTCGCCCTCTGCATCGTGGCGGGCTACTTTTTATACAGCGGGGAACTGGATTTCGGTCGCTCGCAGCCCAGCGCGCGGCCTGTTCACGCGCTTTATGTCTGGCAGCGACTCTGGACCGATGAGGTTCGGGAGAGTCTGGCGCGGGCCACAGAGAATGTGCGCCACCTCATGGTCCTCGTTCACGAGGATGGCATGCCCGCGATAGACGTGGACTACGCGGCGCTGGCTGGCACGCGATTGTCGGTGACGCTGGTTTACCGGTATCCCGCCAGTTTTGGCGCGGGGTTGGAAACCGACGTGACTCAGGCGGTGGCGCGGGTCGCCTCGGAGATTCGGAGGGGGTGCACCGCGGCACAGGCCACAGGGGTGCGCCTGCGGGGCGTTCAGTTGGACTACGACGCGCCGACGCGGTCCCTGCGGCACTATCGCGATTTTCTGCGGGACTTGAAGCCGGAATTGCCCGAGGGGTTGGACCTGTCCATCACGGTGCTGCCCACCTGGCTTGATGATGGGGCGTTTTCGGCCCTGGCGCGCGGACTGGACTACTATGTGCTTCAGGTGCATTCCTTTGAGCGGCCGGGCGACATCGACACGCCAATGGTATTGTGCGATACGACCCGAATCCCCGAGTATGTGGCCCGAGCGGAGGACCTGGGGACGCCCTACTTCATCGCGCTGCCCACCCATGGCTACGAGGTGGCTTTTGACGCAAAGGGGGACTTCGCAGGGCTCTCTGCCGAGGGACCCGACCCCGCCTGGCCCGCGGGGACGCAGCTTCGGGAAGTGCGCGCGGAGCCGGCAGCGCTCGCAGGGGTCGTAAATACCCTGGCGGAACACCTGCCCGATCACTTCCGGGGAGCGGTCTGGTTCCGCATGCCGGTGATCTCGGACACCCGCAACTGGACATGGCCCGTGCTCACGGCGGTGATGGAGGGCCGGGTGCCCAGTGTCCGGTTTTCGGTTGAGATTCGTTATCCCGATCCGGGTCTGGCGGAGATCTGGCTCGAGAGTGTGGGGGAAGATCGGCCAAACCGAGCCGTTGAAATTCGAGTCTCACTTGCAGAGGGTGATGTGCTGGCTTCCGACTGCGTAAACGGATTCGTCGCGACCAAGGGAGGCGACGCTGTCATCCTGCGGGGGGCCGCACCCGTTGACCAAGCGCCCATTCTGGTGGGTTGGTATCGGATGAAAGATGAACAGGCGGCATTGGGACTTAAGTTGCTTGGCACGGCCGGCATGGAAGGAACGACGGAATGGAACGGGGCAGGCTGAGCATGCGGCGACACGTTGTTGTAGTGGTTGTCTTGATGCTACAGGCCTCCTGCGTTCTTGCGTGCGGCCCTCACTTTCCCCGAGGCTATGTATGGGATGGATCGGGCGAGGCGATGCTGGATTGGCCGCGCACGAGCTTCCGAATGGAGTTGGGGCGCTATGTCGGATTGCCCATACCGGAAAGGGGTGTCTTATCGGCGCAGTGGGAAAAGGATACGCTCCCCAAAGATCTTCAAGAGCTGGAGACCGTATTATTTGAAGCGGGCGAGGACGTGGCAACGGTGCTGGAAGTCAGTGAGGGCTATGCACGGCTGCGACAGAATTTCTATCGGCGACCTGGTCCGCAGCACGAGACGCCCGCGACGCCCTATTCTACGCCGGAGCTGGACGCGTATCTACCCGCCGAGTTCGCGATATATGCCGAGGGCGCACGGCTCTTTCATGGCCGGGACTATGTTGGTGCCACGGAGGCGTGGGATGCTTTGCTCGCGTTGGCGCCGGAGGAGCGTTGCCACCGGAGTGTGTGGGCGGCGTACATGCTGGGGAAGATCTGGCTGAAGCGGGATGGGGAAATCGCGCCTCGCTACTTTGAGCAGGCCATCACACTGGCGGAAGAGGGCTACGAAGATTCGCTCGGGCTTGCGACGGCCAGCCGGCACGCGCTGGGTCGGATAGACGAGGTGAAAGGGGAGTACGCTTCCGCCATACATCGGTATCTCGAGTATATACAGCGGTGCGAGCCCGAAGAGCGTATAGGTGGGTGTAACGCCTTGGAGCGTATCACGTTTGAGATCTTTCGGAAAGATACGTTCGATTTCAATAAAATGAACGATTCGGAGAGCATGAATGTTCTGGCCCTGCGGGCGAATTCCGGGGATCCGTGGGAAAGTCGGCGCTGGCTGAAGGCGCTGAAGACGATGAAGCCGACACGGGAAATCCACGGCGCTGAACGAATCGCGTGTACGGCGTATTATGCCGGGGACATTCCGACAGCCGAGGCGTGGCTGGAGTTTGCGGACGCGAAGGAGCCTCATGGTCAGTGGCTTCGCGCAAAACTGCTGGCGCGGAAAGGCAAGATGCGCGAATCGGAGGCGATTCTGGCATCGCTGACGGAGGCGTTTCCTCCGGAGTACGTTTGGCCTAATTACGACTATTCTGGTGACCCGTTTGAGCCCCGCAGGCTTGTGCTGGGAGATTTGGGTACCTGCCGGTTAAATATCGGGGCTTATGCGGGGGCGCTGGAAGCTTATGTTCGCGGGGGATATCACGAAGATGCGGCCTATGTGGCGGATCGCGTTCTGACAGTAAATGAACTGACGAAATTTGTGAAGCGTGTTTCGGACGAGCCGTGGATGGAGGTGCGATCTGAGCGCAGGATCTGGCGGGATTACCTGTCGCAAGGGCAGACACTGGAACACTTGCTGGGAAGGCGGCTTGTACGACAAGGCAGTTTGAAGGAAGCCGAGAACTATCTCCCCGCGATTGTGCCCGGCAGGGAACGTTATGAGACCGACGATGGTTTGGAGAAGGGGGCGGGGCTGAGGTCCGTGGTCCATCGGTTGAACGAGTGCTTGCGGGAATCGAATGACCGTGATCTATCTTTAGAATCACGCGGTGAATCGCTGATGGAAGCGGCCGCGCTGACCCGCAAATGGGGCTTCGATCTTTACGCAACGGCGCACGCGCCGGACATGGCTGTGATGAATGGAAGTTTTGAGTTCTCGGTCGAGCCGCGCACGAAATCCGCCTGGGCCAGCGATGACGAACGTCGGCGGGTTGCGGCGAGCGCGCCGGTGCCGAATCGACGATTTCATTATCGATGGCGCGCCGCCGAGCTCCTGTGGAAGGCGGCGAAGTTCTTACCGGATAACGACGAGAGGACGGCACGGGCGCTCTGGGAAGGAGGAAGGCTCATCGCAAACCGTGATCCAGGGGGAGCGGACAAATTTTACAAGGCGCTGGTGAACCGCTGCCGGAAATTGCCGATCGGGCAGGAGGCGGATCGGCTGCGCTGGTTTCCGCCGAGGCCTGAGGCGTGGCGCGATCCTAAGTGGGCGGGAAAACTGGCCTTTGAGTGATGCTTTTCGGGTTCATCCAGTACAGACGTGCGGGGTGGGCATTCAGATATTCAGGATCACTACGGAGGTGCCACGCGATTCGGCAACGCCGATTCGTGTGCGTTGAGTTCCGATACCTCAGGCTTTGGAGCGCTCCACGACCGTGCGGCTTGTTCGTCCGTCAAAATTCCTTGAGCCCGCTTCGACCATCAAGAAGGCGGTGTGGGGCACAAGGGCGGGTCGAATTATGGTCCAAATCTGAGGCACACTTCGCCACGGGCACACGAACCGCCGGAGGCGGATCGCGTGGCACACCTGCGGGGTCATCTGTGGAGGAAAGAACGTGTTGCGTATGCTCAATCCTGATGGATCATCTAAACTAAATGTTCGTAACCGCCATTTTACTTTGCTCTTCGGATGCGGAAGGTAGTGAAATCGGTGGCTGCGAATCGACGCGAATTTCGGTCTGTCCTGGGACGTTAAAAATTGTGCCTTCGCTCATTGGCGGCGTATCCGATTCAGGGGCTTGTCGTGTTAGTCTATGGTCCTGCGCGGTGATACGGTGCCGGCTTACTTCAAAGGACTTTCTATGCGCTACCTGTTGCTGATTTTGTGCTTCGTCGGGCTTCTTCCGGATGCAGGGGCTGATCCGCGCCCGAATTTCCTCATCGTTCTCGCCGATGATATGGGCTATTCCGATGCGGGGTGCTACGGGGGCGAGATAGAGACCCCGAATCTGGACTCGCTGGCGGAGGGGGGGCTTCGTTATGCCCAGTTCTATTCAACGGGACGCTGCTGGCCGTCGCGGGCGGCGTTGATGACAGGTTACTATGCCCAGCAGGTACGGCGGGATGCTTTTTCGGACGAGGACCTCGGGGGCAGACCTTCGTGGGCGCCATTGTTGTCCACCATAATGAAAGAGGCGGGATACCGTTGCTACCATACAGGAAAGTGGCACCTGGACGGGGAGCCGCTGGCGAATGGATTTGATCGCTCCTATTCTCTCCAGGATCAGGACCGGGTGTTCTCACCCAAAGTACATTTTCTGGACGGCGTGTCGTTGCCCCAGCCAGCGCCGGATAGTGGCTACTATGCTACCCGGGTCATCGCGGACTACGCGGTGGATTTTCTGAAGGAGCACGCGGCGAATCATTCGGACCAGCCTTTTCTTCATTACCTTGCTTTTACCGCGCCCCATTTTCCGCTTCACGCCCTGCCGGAAGATATAGAGCGCTATCGCGACCGCTTCCTTGCGGGGTGGGATGCGCTCCGAGAGGCGCGCTGGAAACGGCTGAGCGACCAGGGGCTTATTCATTGCCCCCTGTCCGACTTCGACCCTGCCATCATCCCTCCTTACAACGTGCCTGCCGAAGAACTTGCCGCGCGGATTGGCCCCGAGGAAGTGGCCCATGCCGTGCCCTGGGACAGCCTCACGGATGAGCAACGACGCTTTCAGGCGACAAAGATGGCTATCCATGCGGCCATGATTGATCGGATGGACCGGGAGCTGGGGCGGGTGTTGGCGCAACTGAAGGCGATGGGGGCTTATGACAACACCGTTGTTCTCTTCATGTCGGACAATGGCGCAAGTGCGGAGCAGCTAATTCGGGGCGAGGGGCACGACACGCACGCCGAAGCCGGTTCTGCAGACTCCTATCTCTGCCTGGGTCCGGGCTTTTCCAGTCTGGCCAACACGCCTTTTCGATTACACAAGATCTGGACCAACGAGGGCGGCATTTCTTCCCCGCTGATTATCCACTGGCCTGCGGGTATCGCGGCGCGTGGTGAAGTGCGGCAACAGGTCGGTCATTTTATCGATATCTTTCCGACGATCCTTGAAATTTCCGGCGTGGCGAGGCCGGTCTTTTCCGGGGCGCCCGAGGCACCGGGGCGGAGTCTGGTGTCGAGTTTTTCGCGGGACAACAGCGTGGAGCGCCCCTGGCTCTGGTGGCTGCATGAAGGGCGCGGGGCGCTTCGGGCGGGGGACTGGAAGGTGGTGAAGCGGGAGGACGAAACCGCGTGGGCGTTGTATGACCTTGCGGTCGACCGCAGTGAGATGAAGAATCTGGCGGAGGAGCAACCCGAAGTGGCTGCGCGGCTTGCGGGGATGTGGGCGGAGGCCGCGGAACAGTTTCGGGGAAATGGCCGGCAGTAGCGCGAGTGCAACGGAAATGAAAACCGCCCGCGAGCGTGCTCGCGGGCGGTTTTGATTGTGGGGTGGTGCTACTGCAACTTGGCCAGGAGGTCGCTGGCGCGTTTCTGCACGGATTCTGCCGGCACTTTGGCCTTCACGTTTTCAACGGCCTTGCGGGCGATTACTTTGGCTTCCGGGCTGTGTTTGCTCACGGCTTCGGAAACGGTGAGTATCGCGGCGGCGGCCTCTTTCTGAACTTCGGGGTCGTCCAGATGTTTCGCCAGGGCATCAAGGGAGGGACCGGAGTGGACCGTGCCCAGTGCGGACAGGACCACCCATTTTTCTTCCTTTGACCTCGTGAGGCTCATGGCCGTGTCGAGCATGGCGTTGTCCGCGGCGGCCCGAGCGAGGCGGGTATAGCCCCGCAGGCCCGCGTCATGCAACGCTGCGTCATCGGACTTAGCCAGTTCGAGCAACTGGCCGAGGGCATCGGCGGTGGGCCAGTCGGCGAGGACGCCGAGAGCGGTCTTTTGCATGGCGGGATCGGCGTCCTTAAGCAACGCGACGACAGGGGGGAGCGCGGCGGCGCCACCGACTTTGCCGAGGGCTTCCACGAGGGATTTCTTCACCGGCGGCTCGGCGGTGTCGAGATTCTTTAGAATCACCGGCAGGGCTTCGTCACCCGAACGGCCCGCAATGGCGTTGAAGGTGCGCGCGGCCAGGGATTGTTCGTCGGCAACTTTAGACGACTTCATGACGTCAAGCAGGGCGGGCATTTCGGCCACGGAACCCTGTTGCAGCAGCACTTCGAGGGCTGCCAGTCGAACTTCGCCCGCGGCGTCGCCGAGCAGTCCCGTGGCCTGGGGAACGGCTTCCGGCGCAATGCGGACCGAGAGGAGCTCCAGCAGTTTCGCACGCGTCGGGGCGTCGGAGGCCTGGAGGGTTTTCACGATGGTGGGGTTGATGGCATCACCCTGCAGGCGGATGAGGCTGTTGCGCGCGGCGGTGGCCAGAGCCTCGTCCGACGAAAGCATCAGTGGAGCGAGAAGGGGCACGTCGGCTTCGCTGCCGAGGGAACCCAGTGCCGTTGCCGCCGCGGCCTTTACGACGGGAGAGCTGCTGTCCAGCGCAGCCACGACGCCATCGCGCGCGGTGCAGTCGCCACGGCGTGCGAGGCCGTCCAGCAGATTGGCCTGGGCCTCTTCCGGAAGCGTGGGGAGTGCTGCGACATAACGGGCCGTCGCAGCGGCCCCTTCGGTCTCGGCGACCACTTCACGGGCCAGGTTGCGATAGAGCGGATCTTCGCCAACGATGTTCTTCAGCACCCGATCCGGGGCCTTCTCCGGCAGCGCGAGGGCGAGGCCCATGAAGGCGGCTTCGCGAACGAATTCCGGGTTGCCCTTCTTGCGCAGGGGGCGATAGATAGCGGCGGCTTCGGTGCCTTTGCCATCTTTCATGAATTGCTCCGCTGCGGCGAGGAGTCCTTCGGCCAGGCGGGCTTTCTGGGCCTCGTCGGTGGCGGCCGTGTAGGCGGTGGTCAGCACGGCGACGGCCTCCGCCGAAGCGATGCGACCCAGCGCGCTCGCGGCGGCGGCCGAAGTTTCGACGTGCCCATCGGCCAGCAGGGGCGTCAATGCGGAGACGGCCTCGGCGTCGCGGCGAACGCCGAGCGTGGCGATGATCCCCGGCAGTGTTTCCGGTGTTGCCCCTTCGAGGGCGGCGCGCAGGGCGGCTCCGGCTTCGGGATAGGGCATGTCTTCCAGCGCGTAGCGCGCGAGGTGAGACTTTTTCACGTCGTGCAGGTACTTGGCAATGGCCGGAATGGATTTCTCGGTGCCGTTCTGGCGCAGGGCGCGAAAGGCTTCGAGGTGGGTGATGTAGTCCGCTTCGGACTGAAGGGTGGCGATGCTCTGATCCTCGGCGGGGATGGGGATGACCTGGGCCCGCACGGTGACGGTCAGTAGGGAGGCCGTTACGAGGCCGGCGGCCCAGACGGCGGATCTATAGCGCAATGCAAAATGCATGATCATCATCTTTCTGCTGCCGCCCCGGACTATGCGGATGCGGCGCTGAATTCTAGAGGTACCAGGGCTCGCGATAGGCACGGGACACCAGACGGTTGGCTTCGGGATCGTCGATGATGGTTTCCGTAATGGGATCCCACTTCATGGGGCGACCGAGGCGCTTGACCATATTGGCCACGTGGCATGCGGAGATGGAACGGTGGGCCACTTCGGCGGTGGCGACACACTGCTGACGCGAAACGACGCTGTCCAGGAAGGCGCGCACGTGGTTTTCCGGCGGGTAGCCGCCTTCGAAGCCGCGGTTGCCCAGAAGCGACTTCGGATAGGCGTCGATTTCGCCCGAGTCACCGGTCTCCACCCAGCCTTCATCGCCTTCGAAGCGAACCGGGCAGGAGCCAAAGCGCAGGCCGTTGCGCAGAATCAGCTTGGTGCCGTTCTTGTACTTGCTTACCCAGCGATCGCCTTCCTGCCAGTATTCCACCGGGCCGGTATCGTCGGAATTGTTGGCCCACTGGCAGAGATCGACCGTGTGGCTGCCCCACTCGGTGATGGAGGCGCCGCTCCAGTCCACGTGATCGCTCCAGAATCCGCGCGTGGGGTATTCGTGGTTGTAGGGGCGCCACAGTGACGGTCCGAGCCACATATCCCAGTCGAAGACTTCCCGGGGCGGTTCGGGCTCTTCCGGTAGCACGGTGGTCTTGAGTATTTTCATGCCGGGGGCTTCTTCGGCGTGCAGCTCCGTCAGGTTGCCCAGTTTGCCGCTGCGGGCGAGATCGACCGCAAAGCGGAAGTTGCCGATGCTGCGGCGCTGCGTGCCGCACTGGAAAATGCGGCCCAGTCGGGGCATGGTGTCGGCGACGGCGCGGGATTCCGCGATGGTCACGCTGAGGGGTTTCTCGCAGTAGATGTCTTTGCCGGCGCGGGCGGCCATGAGGGAGATGCCGGAGTGCCAGTTGTCGCCGGTGGCGATGAGCACGGCGTCGATGTCGGGTCGGGCCAGAAGATCGCGAAAGTCGATGTATTCGGCGCAGTCTTGATTGCCGTAAAACGTATTAACCTGGGCCATACCCTGCTTGCGCTTTTCGGCGTAGCAGTCGCACACGGCCACAACCTGAGTGTCAGGCTGTTCGAGGAAGGCCTGCATGACGCGGAGTCCGCGGCCACCGAGGCCGATGACGCCGATACCGAGGCGGTTCGTGGCGGCGCCATGGGCATGGGGAGCCCGGAGCATGAGGTTGGGGAAGGCCGCCAGGCCGCCGAGAGTGGCGGCCGACGTTCGAAGGAATCCGCGCCGGGATGGGCGCAGGGGGGACGAGGGATGCTTCATTGGTCATCTCCATGCTTGGCATGTCCAATGGGCTCCGCATTGCGGGCATCCCCGGGGAAGGTGATGTCCGGGGCTCTCTCCGGCGATGCGGAACCCGAAACCATCAGCAGGTAGTCGGCCGAGTGAGACCGCTATCCGTTTGGGGCCATTCTAGCGCCTGTGCGCGGCGGAATCAATGGGAAAGGCAGAATGAATCGTATCGTTACAGGCGAGGTAAACCTATAAAGGCGATTTGATTTGAAGTACTTGGGTGGTCACGCCGAAGGCGGGGCCGTGGTACTATTTGGTACGTACCCGACCAGGACACAAAGGGAGCTTGTCTATGACCATATCGAAAAGGCGTTATGTGTTTTTGGTGGTGTCTTCCTTGACCCTCTGGATCTATATTTCCATGCAGGTGGTGCCCCGCATAGTTCCCTTCTTCTTCGCCAGCCTGGTAAACGACGACCAGTATTTTATGGCCGTGGCCGAAGGGCGAACGGATATAGTTGAACCGTTCTTGAAGGGCGGTGGTAATCCTGAAGTGGAAAAAGGTCCGGACGGAACGTTGCTGCAGTATGCCGTGTTTGGCGATTGGCTCTTCGGGCCGCCCGATGGGGATCAGTTCGATATGGTCGCTTTGCTCCTTGCCTACGGTGCGATTCCCAATCCGAGGGTCTATGACGGGTCGGAAGCACCACTGGTTCGGGCCGCAGAGTATTGCAGCTACGAGACCTTTGCGTTGTTGATTGCGGCGGGAGCGGACCCCGAGATCCAGTTAGAGTCCGGCGAAACAATCAAGTCGATCCTGGAACGGAGATTTGTGCCCGACCGGAAGAAGAAGCTATGGCTTTTGAATGCCGCGCTTGAGAAGCGACGACAGGCGAAAGAAAACCGCCCCGCCTCGGCGGGCCCGCCGGAGGGGGCGTCTGAACGCGCCTGACAATTCGGGAACGGTCAGCCGGTCGTCGGTCGAACGCGACCGGCGTCCGTCTGGGTGTCGGCGCGCGGCGACGGCGGAATCAATGGGCGGGAGAAGAAGGCTGTGTTGCCAGATTGGCGAGATTCTAAATTGCGGAAGAATGGCGTACAATAAAGGGGGCGTTGCCTTCTGCACGGAGGGACGCCCCCATCCAGCATGTATCGCAGCTTTTGCTTGGACTGCATATTTAATCGCCGGGGAACGCCCGCAGTATGACTATTCCCATCGAAGAACTTATCCAATGGCCTGAAGGAAAGACACTCGAATTCAAGCGCGAGCTGACTTCCAGCAAGAACATTCTCAAGACCTTGGTGGCATTCGCGAACTCGGCGGGCGGCATGCTCGTTGTGGGCGTGGATGACAAGTGCAGGACTGTTTACGGCGTATCCGAGCCATTGGATGAGGAAGAACGAATTTGCAGTTTGATCGCCGACGGAATTGAGCCACGCCTGGTTCCCAACGTTGAGCTAATTCCCATTGAAGGTCGAACCCTGCTTGCTATAGAAGTCTACCCCAGCGGCAGCCGCCCTCATCGCTTGAAAAGTGAAGGGGCCGAGGGCGTCTACGTTCGACTGGGTTCGACAAATCGAAGAGCCGACATTGCGTTGGTGGAAGAGTTAAGGCGTAGTGCCTCCGGCGCGGGTTTCGATGAATCGCCCATGGAGTCGTTGGACGCGGACGCGATCGATCTTGATGCGGCGAACAAGGCATTTAGCGGGCTTCGAAAACTGGACGAGCAGGCGTTGCTAACGCTTCGGCTCCTAGTTCGCTCGCAGGGGCGATTGGTTCCCACCACGGGGGGCGTATTGCTCTTCGGAAAAAACAGGGACGTGCAATTTCCCGATGCATGGATACAATGCGGGAGGTTTGAGGGAAAAACGAAGAATGTGATTCTGGATCATACGGAAATCCACGATCATCTTCCGAGTGCTATTGAGCACGCCATGGAATTCACGCGAAAGCATTCGTTGCGCGGGGCAGATCTTTCCGGGGTCCGCCGCAAGGACGTCTGGAGCATTCCGCAGGGAATTCTTCGGGAAGCGATCATCAATGCTGTCGTGCATGCAGACTACTCCCAGGCGGGCTCGCCCTTGCGGCTTGCCATTTACGATGATCGAATTGAGGTGGACAATCCCGGCATGCTGCTTCCCGGCCTCACCCTCGACGATGTCCGCCAAGGTGTTTCCAAGCTTCGCAACCGTGTTGTTGGTCGTGTGTTTCGCGAGTTGGGTCTCATTGAGCAATGGGGCAGCGGCGTCCGGCGCATGTTTGATGAGGCGGAGTCGCTTGGACTTGCCGCGCCGGAGATTATCGAGGGTGCAATGGGCATGCGTGTCATCGTTCATCTGGCAGAGCCCCTTCGGGTCGCGGTGCCCACCCCGCAAGTCACCCCGCAAGTTACCCCGCAAGTTACCCCGCAAGTTACCCCGCAAGTGGGGAAGCTAATTTCGCGGCATCGGGGGGAGCAATCGCGAAGCGAATTGATGCGTCTGGTTGGGCTCCGTGACCGGATGCATTTCAGCCGCGACTACTTGCAACCCGCCCTGAATGCGGGCTTGATTGAGATGACCATTCCGGAGAAACCAAACAGCCGCATGCAAAAGTACCGACTGACGGAGGTTGGCCGCGCTGTGGCATCCGGCGAGCCGCGACCGACTCGTTAATGGCACATTGCCCTATAAATCCTCACACGGATGGTGCGGGGACTTGCCGTCGACTTTGAGGTACATGGGGATGGGCGGAAGGAAGACGGTGCAGATCTTGCGGTGGAGCTCGCGGAATTCGGCGGCCTGGGTTTCGTTGAGGAGGGGGAGGATTTCTTTGCCCATTTCGTAGAAGAGTTCGTGGACTTTGACGGCGTTCTGGCCTTCGGCGGTGGCGATGTCGGTGTGGTATTTTCGGAAGATGCGTTCGAATTCGGGGAGCTGCTCCGGGGTCAGGGCGAGGTCTTCGGCCATTCGTGGAATGGCGTGATCCGGGAGTTCGTCCATGTGCTCGGCGTGGAAGCGCATTTCGCGGAAGGAGAAGTTGATGCCATAGAGGAATCCGGAGACGCCTCCCGCGGAAAAGATCAATACCAGGACCGCCAGTTTGAAGAGCAGTCGAAGGGCGGGGCGCGCGGGCCGGTTATTGCAGCAACCGAACATCAAAAGCTCCAGGGAGTGTTCATGTAGGCGGCCCAGGGATCGCGTAGTGCGCTGATAGCGGGCAGGGAGAGGGAGAACATCATGGCCATGATGGCCAGGGAGAGGCCGGCGAAGGCGAGGGTCGGCGTATCGAAGAGTGCGGCGGGTTCGGGGGCCATGCCGCGCAGGGTTGCGCGGACCCGGGCCTGAACGTCGACCTGGGGCACGGCGGCGCCTTGAGAGCGCCGGGCCAGTTCTTCAACGCGTTTAAGTGTTTCCATTTTTTTTTGCCTCTAATAGTTTCTTCAGCTTTTTGCGCGCGCGGAAGGCCTGAACCCGCACCATGCTGCCGCTCCATCCGGAGAGTTTGGCGGCTTCATCGGTGGTACAGTTCTCCCAGTAGAGCAAGGTTAACACCAATCGGTCTCGGGGCGGCAACTGGGCCAGGGCATCGTAGAGTTCGCGATGGGCGGCTTCCGGGCTGTCTTCCGGAAGCTCCTGATCGCTTTGCTGCCAGGGCTCCAGGGCTATCTGCTCGTTCAGGACCTCTTTGTCTTTGTCTTTCGCTTTCTCTCGCCAGTGGCGGTAACCCGTTCGCACCGCAATGGTGCGGATCCATCCGCCCAGCGGGCCTGTACCCCGGTACTTTGGGAGGCTCAGGTAGGTCTGGACGAAAGTGTCGTGGACCATTTCTTCCAACTTAAGCGGATCCCGGGTAAATCGCCACATGAGCTTTGCAACCATGGGCTGATGCTCTTCCACAATGGCCATGTAGGCACGCTCGTCGCCCGCCAGCGCGGCGGCGACCCGTGCCACTTCAGCGGCAAAGGGAGCATCGGTCATGGAATCAGTCAACAGCAGGGCACTTCATGGGTCCCCGGGGGCCCCGCACGTCGGGCAACATCCGGTAACCGTTGGTTTCGCTCAGGTTGTGGCTCGTGGAACGGAGAATGTTACATCCCGGCGGGCATGGTAAAGGGTTTGGAAAAACAATGCAAATACTGCGGAAGATGCGGTGTCGGGCTTGGGGAAACCGGGGAGAACGTGCTACCCTTCGGTATCGTCGTCGAATAGTACCTCGAACCCACTATCCCGTTTCATTGTTGCGTCGTTCTTCCCAGTCCCGGCCCGTTGGAGGCCCCATGGCTAAGGCCGCGGGCGTCCGAGCGATGGGCAATTCCGGAGTTCCCATGTTGTTTCGTTTCCTCACCCGCCGAGTGCCGGTTCTCTTGATCATGATGGCGTCTGTGGCTGCGTTTGCAGCGCCTGAAGCCGCGCCAAGGCCCTACAATCCCCCGATTGCTCCGGCTTCGGACGAAGGCGTGCGGGCGATGAAGAACTTTTCGGCCCCCGAGGGCTTTGTTTTTGAGTTGTTTGCCGCGGAGCCGCGCCTGGCCAATCCGGTGGCGTTCCATGTGGACCATCAGGGCAATTTCTACGTGGCGGAGACCTATCGGCACCACAAGGGCGTGGGCGACATGCGGGGGCATCGCGAATGGCTGGTGGACGACCTGGCGTCGAGGACGGTGGAAGACCGTCTGGTGGTGATGAAGAAGAATCTCGGGGCCGATTTTGCGAACTGGGTGGGCGAGCATGACCGTATCAAGATGATTCGGGACACGGACGGCGATGGCGAAGCGGATGTGGATACGGTATTTGCGGATGGATTCATGGATGCGCTCACGGGCATCGGTGCGGGGTTGCTGGCGGATCGGGGCTCGATCTACTACACATGCATTCCGGAGCTCTGGCGTCTGGTGGATGAAGATGGTGATGGGAAAGCGGACCAGCGGGAGGTGCTGAGTTCGGGTTATGGTGTCCACATCAATTTCCTGGGACACGATCTTCATGGGCTGCGCAAGGGGCCGGATGGTCGCCTCTATTTCACCATCGGCGATCGCGGTGTCAGTATCAAGAATCCCGATGGATCGCGACTGGAAGAGCCGGACACGGGGGCGGTGTTTCGTTGCAATATGGATGGCTCCGGGCTGGAGATCGTTCACCGCGGCCTGCGCAATCCGCAGGAGCTGGCCTTTGACAATTACGGGAATCTCTTTACGGGCGACAACAACTCCGACGGTGGCGATCAGGCCCGATGGGTATGGATCGTTGAAGGGGGCGACAGCGGCTGGCGCATAGGGTATCAGTGGGTTGCGGAGCCCAATCCCCGAGGTCCGTGGAATGCGGAAAAGATGTGGGAGCCCTGGCACGAAGGTCAGCCGGCCCACATCGTGCCGCCGATCCTGAATATCGGGGCCGGTCCTTCGGGGTTGACCTTTTACCCAGGCACGGGCATGTCGTCCGCCTATAACGACACGTTTTTTCTGGCCGATTTTCGAGGAGACGCCGGCCGGAGCCTGATCCACGCCTTTCAGGTACAGCCCAAGGGGGCGGGTTTCGAACTGGTGAATCGCCGCGATTTTGCCAATCACATGCTTGTGACCGATGTGGAGTTTGGCATGGAACCCGGCATTTACTTTTCGGACTGGACCCAGGGGTGGGACCAGCCCATGAAGGGGCGCCTGTATCGCATCTATGAGTCCGCTCTCGAGGGCGACGCCCTCCACACGGAAGCGGTCCGCCTGCTCGGCGAGGGGATGGCCCAGCGCAAAGAATTCGAACTCGAGGCCCTTCTGGGACACGCCGATCAGCGCGTTCGACTGGAGGCCCAGTATGCCCTGGCTGACCTGCATGCGGCGGCCCTGCCCATCTTCAGCCGGGCGGCCACCGGGGGAAAGAGTCTCATGGCGCGGATTCACGGCGTCTGGGGCCAGTGGCAATTGATCCTGCAGGGGGACGCGGACGCCACGGCGCTGGTGCCGTTGCTGGAGGATGAGTCCGAGGAAATTCGAGTGCAGGCCGCCCGCGTCCTCGGGGATGCCGCACCGCCGCTGGTACTCCCGCTCCTTCGGAAGGCGCTGGGAGATTCGAGTCCACGGGTTCAATTTCATGCGGCGACGAGCATCGGGCGGCTCGGAGTGCTCGATCATAGTGCCGCGTCCGATCTCGTGGAGTTGCTCCGCTCAAACGACAACACCGATCCGAACCTGCGCCATGCCGCCGTCGTCGGACTCCAGGAAACGGCCACGACGGAGATGCTGGCGGCGCTCTCGCTGGATCCTTCGCCCGCCGTGCGGCTGGGCGGGTTGCTGGCGTTGCGTCGGCTCAAGAGCCCCGAGGCGGGGCGTTTCCTCATCGATTCAGACCCGCTTGTCGTGGAGGAGGCGGTCCGCGCGATACATGACGAGATGATATTGGACGCTTACCCGGCACTTGCGGCGCTGGCAGAGCACGCTTCCAGTGTCGCCTTCGAAAAGACGTATACGTGGCGGCGCATTGTGAACGCTCATTTCCGCCTGGGGCAGTCCGAGAATGCGGCGACACTGGCGCGTCTGGCCACTGCGGAATACATACCGGAGATCGCACGCCTCGGCGGTCTGAAAGCACTTGCGGCATGGAGCGATCCGCCAGCCCTGGATCCCGTTACCGGCGAATGGCGTCCGCGAAAGCCGGGGACCTCGGAAGACGTGCAAGAAGCCGTCAGCCCGCGCCTGGAGGAACTTATCCAGGCGACTTCACCCGAGCTACTTCTGGCGCTGGCCTCGGTCTGTGAGAATCATAAGATTCCCGGCGTGGAGCCGACACTGGCGACGCTGGTGATGGATGAAGCGACTCCCGTGGAATCACGGGTTCGTGCGATGCAGTATCTGGGCAGGATGGACGGGAAGCGGCTGCGCCCCCTTCTCGAAAAGACGCTGGACGACGGAAGCGAATTGGTTCGGGCCGAGTCCATCAGCCAGATCGCGGCGCTGGATCAACCGGTGGCGCGGGAACTGATTCCGGCGCGCATCGAATCCGGCGGCGTGGCCGAAAAGCAGGCGGCCATCCAGGCCATTTCCACGATGGATGAGTCTCTTCAGGAACAGCTCCTGGTATCCCTGCTGGAAAAACTGAGCCGGGGCGGGATCGATGGCGCCGTGCAGTTGGATTTGTTGCAGACTGCCGAGCAGGCGAAGCCCCAAGCAGTGAAGGATGCGCTGGCCCGGAGGGAGGCCCCCTTCGACCCGAACGACCTCCTCGCGGCGTACCGTCCCGCACTTCTGGGCGGCGTGGCCGAGAAAGGGAGAAAAATATTCTTCGAACGGGCGGAAACCCAGTGTCTGCGTTGCCACAGCCTGGAAGGTCAGGGCGGGAGCCAGGTGGGTCCCGAACTGACGGGAATTGGCGCCCGCGTCGACCGGGAACATATCCTCGCGGCGATTGTAACCCCCAACGCGGCGATCGCGGCGGGCTTCGAGAACGTCAGTGTCACGCTGGCCGATGGCACCTATATCACGGGACGCCTGCTACAGGAGAGCGAAACCGAGCTTGTGCTGGAAGTTCCCGAGGAAGAGGACCCCTTTGAAGACTGGACCGATGCCGACAAGCCCCACAGCGAAGTGGACGTTGTGGCGGAGAACTCCGGCAGCCATGGAGAAGCCGGGGGGGCCGTCGTGGCCGCACCGGGCACGATCACGAAGACCATCCCCAAGAGCAGTATCACCGCGCGCGAACGCGCCTTGTCCTCCATGCCGGAAGGCCTCGCGCAGTTTATTACCCTGTCGGAGCTTCGCGATCTGGTGGAGTTCCTGGCCAGCCGGAAGTAACCGAACCTCGCTCACTCCATGTGAAAATCAATTAAATAGGCTGGCCCGCCCCGAAGTGTATCGCGCTTTGGTACACCCGTGGTGAAATCGTTGACAAACTCTTCCAATCGTGCTATCACGGTGTTGCAGTGATATGGGAGCGGGAGAGGCGTGGTGAGTAAAAACACACAGGTCATGAGTGCTATTGAGCAGGACATCCGCGCGCGCGGACTGCGGCCAGGGCAGCCGTATCAGAGCGCCCGCGAGGTGGCCCAGATGCTTGATGTAAGCCCGATGACGGCGGATCGCGCCATGCGACGGCTGGCCTCGACGGGGGTGCTTGCCCGGCGCCATGGTTCCGGTACCTACGTGGGCGAGGCTGTGAGTGAACTGGCTGCTTCCGATTTACGTCACGTCCAGATCGTCATCTCTTCGAATTTCTATCATGTGTATCGTGTCGTGGTGGAGAATATTGTCGCCACAGTACACCGTGAGTTTCCGACCGACTCCATCGAGCAGGTATTTGTGCCCGAGTCCAAGCCGACCGCTTTCTGTGGTCAGGTGATCAAGCGGTGGGAGGGGGGGCGCGAGCCGCGTACCGTCGTTCTGGTGTCCTGCAGCCAGCAGATCCAGCGGCTTTTCAGCGAGACGAACGTACCTGTCGTCGCTACGGGCGGTGTGGCCAAAGACAATTGCGCCCTGCCGTGGATCGACATGGATCACCGCAGTGCGGGGCGGCTACTTGCGGCCTATGCACGTGGTCTGGGGCATCGCCGTTTTCTCGTGCTGATGAATCATCTCTGGGGCTGCGGGGACAATGATTTTCTGGACGGTATTGATGAGGGCCTGCGTTTTGCGGGCGGTGGGACGGAAGCGCGGGTGCGCAGCGTGGAGTGGGATGCCGCCGCTATTGAGACGGTCCTGCTACAGGCCCTGCGCAGTGAAGCACCGCCCACAGGCGTTTTCTGCACGACCCGCTTTACCGCTGAGCTTGCCGTGGGTGTAGCCGAAAAGCTGTCGATGAGAATCCCAGAGGATTTTGTCGTCGGGACGGTGTTGATACGAACACCGGTGGGCCGCCAGCCCAAATACGCGTTTACGCGCTGGGGTACCACTCGGGAGTCGAATGACGCCCTGTACCGCATGGTGCACCAGATGAATCGGGGACTCAAGGCGGACCCGGATCATTTTCTTATCCCCGTGGAACTCGTGGAACCGATGGAGCACGCCTGGTGCTAGCGCATGGCGCGGGAGTGCCGGACGGCATAACAGGAAAGGAGTGTGAAGGCCGGGCGTAGCCGGCGCAGCGCAGTGGTCAAGTCACGTACTCATAACCCCAAAAAAATTCAACGGAGGTCTTGTTACTATGAATCGCAAAGGATTTACCTTGATCGAATTGCTGGTGGTGATTGCCATCATCGGGATTCTTGCGGCCATTCTCCTGCCCGCGCTGGCCCGCGCCCGGGAGGCCGCACGGCGCGCAAGCTGCCAGAACAATCTGAAACAGATGGGCATCGTATTGAAAATGTACGCGAATGAATCGAAGGGCCAAGTCTTTCCTCCGCTGTACGTCGACTACCAAGCGCCATCCTACGATTGCAATTCGTTCACAAACTCGGCATCGATCGAGGGCGCCGTATCGAGCACGGATGAAAACGTGTTTGAGCCCATGGCGGATCCGCGACAGATCTACCCGGAATACTTGACCGATCCTGGAATTTTGGTGTGTCCTTCCGACGCCACATTGACAACCGAGGCGTGGACGACCGATCAAGGCGCATCGTACTTTCACAAGGTTTGCGAGGGTGACGATGATCATGGCAGCCGCGCGGGGCAGGATAGCTATCTGTACTTTGGCTATGTTATCGATCAGTGCGACAGCGATGATCGCGCGGTTGACGTGGGTTTTGGAAACATTTGCCTCCAGACGACCTTGTGGGACCTCTCGGTGCGTGATTTGGCCGGCTGGGCCAATCCCGGAAACACCACGGAGACGGCGGTACAGGGCAACGTGAACCTGAATACGGCCGCAGGCTTGCTTGGGCAGCCCGCGAGTGGAAACTACGGCAGTGGATTCGGCGCGGAGTTGCTTCGCCTGCGTGAAGGCGTAGAGCGTTTCATGATTACGGACATCAATAACCCGGGCGCAAGCGCCAAAGCCCAGTCCGACGTGTTTGTGTATTTTGACGCCGTGACCACGACGGTCGATATTGACCGGGTGGACTACAACCACGTTCCGGGCGGCGCCAATGTGCTCTACATGGATGGCCATGTCGAGTTTCAGAAGTATGATCCGAATGGTGAAGCGCCTGCGAATGCCTTGACGGCCCGCGGTGTTGCGGCATCCATCGGTTGATAGGTTGACGACGTCCACGTCATACTGAGTTCCGCGGCGGTCGGACTCGCACGAGTCCGACCGCCCGGTATATTTCAGGGACAGCAAGACAGATTTGCGACGTGCTCTCCCCGAGGTCCCCGGGGTTTGCAGAACAGGTTGGGACGACGACGTTAAACCGGCTCGCGAGCCAGGAGAATTACGATGCGTAGAAACCAGGTGTGGCTGAGTGTTGCGGTGGCAGCGATCCTGGCCGGGAGCGGCGCGCTGAACGCCAGCGCCGAAACGGTGACGTTTGAACCGGGGCCGGAAGTGCAGACGCAGGTGCAGGAGGCCTTTATCCTGAGTCCGCCCGGAACAGTCTTTTTGTTCAAGGCGGGGAAGTACACCTTTGACCAGAGCCTTTCGCTGGACGTTGCGGATTGCACGATTCGCGGCGAGGGGATGGACAAGAGCGTGCTCACGTTCCAATCGCAGGACGCCGGGGCCGAGGGGCTGTACGTGACGAGCGACAACGTGACGCTGGAAGATTTTGCCATCGAAGACACGAAGGGGAACGCCTTCAAATCGAATGGGGCGGACAACCTCATCATCCGTCGGATCCGGGCGGAGTGGACGGGCGGGCCGAAAGAGACCAACGGCGCCTATGGCCTTTATCCCGTGAGTGCGACGAATACGCTCATCGAGGATTGCATCGTGCGCGGGGCCTCTGACGCGGGGATCTATGTGGGGCAGACGAAGAACGTCATCGTTCGCCGCAATCTGGTGGAGTTCAATGTTGCCGGCATCGAAATCGAGAATTGCCACGATGCGGACGTCTTTGACAACATCGCCACGCGCAACACGGGCGGGATTCTGGTGTTCGACATGCCCGGTCTACCCATGAAAGACGGGCAGCGCAGCCGGGTATTCCGAAACAAGATCTACGACAACGATACGGTCAATTTTGCGCCGGCCGGCAATATCGTCGGGACGGTCCCCACGGGCACGGGCGTCATCGTGATGGCGAACTACAATGTCGAGATCTTCGATAACGATATTTACAACAACCAGACGGCCAATGTGATTCTTACCAGTTGGCTTTCCGGTGGTCAGCCGATCACGGACCCGGAGTACAATCCCTTTTCCGAGGGGATCTATGTCCACTCGAACCGCTTCGGCAAGGGGGGCTATGCGCCCCTGGGCGTTTCGGGCGAGCACATGGCGAAGCACGCCGGCGTGCCGCTGCCTGACATCATCTGGGACGGGTCCTATGACCCCACCAAGCTGGTGGACGGCAAGATCGCGGAAGAGCGTCGCATTGTGATCAAAGACAACAAGAAGACCGGCGATGGCGAGGTCACCTTTGCGAATCTCGGCGGTGCGGAAGCTTTTCTGACGCTGAACCAGGCGGCGATACAGCGTGATCTCGGGGCGCACGACGGCAAGGTGAAGCCGTTGCCACCGGTGAAGCTTGCGGAACGCAAATAGCGCAATGGTTTTCAGGAATTGGTTTAATTGGACGCCCCTGGCCCTTGTGGCGGGGGCGTCCTTCGTGTGGGCCGAGGGCTTGCCTCCTGTGTCCGTCGATGTGACGACGCCCCCGGCGCGTTTTCTGTCGGCGTATAACCTCTTTCGGGATGTGGCGCGGCAGATTCCCAATGAGGGGCTTCATGCGTACACCATAAACACGCCCCTGTTCTCCGACTACGCGGAGAAGCATCGTTTTTTCTATTTGCCGCCGGGCGCGCAGGTCACCTACACCTCCGAGGGCGCCCTGGAACTTCCAGTGGGGAGCGTGCTGGTGAAGACCTTCAGTTTTCCTCGGGACCGCCGCGATCCGGCGCAGGGCGCGCAGGTGGTGGAGACGCGGATCCTCATGCACCGTCCCGAGGGCTGGGTGGGCTATCCCTATGTGTGGAACGCGGACCTGAGCGAGGCCCGGCTTGCGGTCGCGGGGGCGCGGCTGGATCTGTCGTGGATTCACGACGATGGGATGGCGCGCGAGATTCGCTACAACGTGCCGAACATGAATCAGTGCAAGCAGTGCCACGAGAACGGCGACGTCATGGGCCCCATTGGCTTTAAAGCGCAACAGCTCAACCGCGGGCACGGCGAGGTGGACAACCAGCTCGGTGCGTGGGCCCAGATGGGCCTGCTGGCGGGGCTGCCCGACGGGGCGGAAGAGGTTCCCCGCTTTCCTGTTTGGAACGCGCCGGAAACGGGCAGCCTGGATGCCCGCGCGCGGGCCTATCTGGATGCGAACTGCGCCCATTGCCACAACCCCGGGGGCGAGGCCGCGAGCACGGGCCTGGACCTGCGCTGGGCGCAGCACGAACCCGTGGCCTATGGCGTGAATAAACAACCCACGGCGGCGGGACCCGCATCGCGGGGGTATATCCATGCCATTCAACCAGGTGCGCCGGATCGGTCCTTTCTGCTCAACCGCCTCCGCGCGACCGACCCGGTCATCATGATGCCGCGCACGGGACGCACCTTACCCCACGCCGAGGGGATAGCGCTTATCGAGGCCTGGATTGCGGGGATGGATCCCGAGCTGAAGTCGCGGGACTTGACCGGCAGAGGCGGCTGAAGAAGGGGGGGATGGAGTCCGGGGCGGGCTCCGGTGGCGTCGTCTGGCTGCTTCGCGCTATACTTGGGGGCATCACCCAACACCAAGGAAGTACCACCGTGCCTACCCCTGCCGATCTCACAAAAAACTGCCCCGAATGCGGCCAGCCCATGGGCGTCAACCGGGGTGTCTGCCCGAATCCTGATTGTACCTATCAGAGCACCTGGTTCAAGGTGCGGCTATATTTTGGTTGCGCGGGGGCCTTGTTTGCTTTCATCATCATTGCCATCATGGCGTGGATGGCGATGCAGGCGCGATAGGCCGGAGCGGCGGAGGGAACGGAAAATTTGCGCGAATTTCGCAAATGGGGCGGGGGCGTGCGGGCCATAAACGGGCCTTCGTTGGGGAGTGGTGCACTACCGTTCGTTCGTGTCGTGAAGCGGGTACTGGTTCCTG
Organism: Candidatus Hydrogenedentota bacterium; assembly: GCA_016791475.1. Lineage (NCBI taxonomy): Bacteria > Pseudomonadati > Candidatus Hydrogenedentota > Candidatus Hydrogenedentota bacterium. Next base: position 107,396 of record JAEUWI010000004.1, on the reverse strand, counting down.
GCGATCGAAATCTGGACTCGGTAGAAGCACCAGCCGATAAATCCAAAGGAGGCGATCAATGCGCCAAATAGTATCCCGGTCAGGGTCAAGACACTATCTCTTGAATCGAGGTTGATGATGACTAAGGTGAAGAGGGGTGTCGTAGCAATCGGGAGAAAGAGGAGGGGCCAGATTCGGGGTTCGCGCTGCTTCAGATAAGCCTGCACGTCGGCGCGGATAAGTCTGGGCCACCAGAGCTCGTAGAGCGACCTGAGGAACGCGTCCATTTCCCTCTTGTCGGCACCATAGGCGTGGACTACCACCCGGCTTCCGTCATTCAGAACGAGGATGGAGCCATCGTGCGAAAGGGCGATACAATTGCGGCGTTTGACAAAGAGGATTGGCTTGCCGAGGGTCTTGATGGCCAGGGTTTCTTCCGTGGCCACCAGACGTTGGAGCGGTTCGGGGCCAGTGAAGTGATGGACTATTTGCCATGCTGCCGCAGCCATGCCCGCCAACCCCATAGCAATGCCGATTACTATGTTGAAGACAGCCAGGCGGTCGGGATCGCTCCAGGCCTCCGGGAGCTGGCCAAAGTCCACTGCGCCCTTGATTAGTAGTCCCAATGCACCAAGGATAGTCAGGGAGAGAAAGAATTGGCGGGCGGCCTTTCTGGGCGGTGGGGAGCTAAGGACGATCATGCTGGGCGGGCTCCGAAGGGCTTGCTCCTGAATGGTCCTCCTGCGCCAGGCCGCTCCCGGTGCCCTGGTTACTCTGGAACGCAATCATGACGCTTCTACGCAATCGATTTTCGATCCAGTCGGGAAAGAAAAGCAGCAGGAAAAGCGAGGAAAGCATGATTTCGCTTGCGAACGGAAAGAGTTGCAGGTAACAACAGAAAACTACGGTGAGTATGATTTCCTTTACAGCATTGGGAATGTGCCGTATCCAGCCCTGGGCCTTCTCTGCAATGCGGATTGCTCTGGCCAGGTCCACTTCCGGCCACCAGGCATTCAGCCACGGGGTGGCCATTGCCGGATCGTGGCAGTAAAGGTGGGTCACGCAGACGGGCAGGGGAATGGTACGACCATCGAACAGAAGTACTTCGTTGCGGTGGGGGAAGTAGGCCAGGACTTCGCGCTGGGTAAAAGACTGGGGTGATGAGTCCACGACCTTACTGACGACCGTGGCGCCGTCGAAGTGAAGCTCGCCGCGATATCGGCGAAAGATGAGGAAGTCCGCGAAGTGGTACACGCCGAGGAAGCCAACCCAGGTAGTGATGGCTACGGGAATGACCATGATGTAGAAGTCGGGGTCAAGGGGCCACCAGAACTCGGCGGCAACAAAGAGGCCGACGGCCAGAAGAAGAGCCTGGAGGACGTAGAGTACGACCGCACCCGCAATGGCGCGCCCGCTTGGCTTGATAACCTGGTTCACGGGCAGGCGCTCGCCGCTGGAGGGAGATGTTGGCTCGGCGTTTTGGCCGGGTTCTGGTTGGAGGATTTCGTCTTGCATGTTTAAACTCCCTCTTTGGTACCGCTGGGATTATCCTAGCGGAAATGGGATTGCGGCGCAAGGGGGTATGGCGCTTGGGCATGATGTATGGAGGCCACACAGGGACTGACGCGCCCACGTTTGCTCGCCGGGGTACTGCGCACTCGGACTTGCTGCGCGCTGCCATAAATCGCGCCGATGTCTCTGGGCGTGGGTGTCCCGTCACGCGGGGCGTGTGCCGAGATTCTCGAGGGGACTTGGTCAGGCGACATGTACTCACGGGAAGTGATGTGGGGTGGCCGGGCCACCGTCGCTGACGACGGTACAGCCACGCCCGGCGACGTTGCAATTGGCTTGTCCATGTCCCCTGTGGGTTATGACATGCGTTGATCGTTCAGGTGCTTGTGGGCGCGTAAGTCCCTGAGCCCAGGGTAATCATGACGTTTCGACGCAATCGGTTTTCGATCCAGTCGGGAAAGTAAGACAACAGGAATATCGAGGCAAACATAATTCCCAGTGAGAAGTCAGAGGAAGTAAGAATACAACAGAAAGCTGTGGTGCCTATGATCGCCTTTACAGCATTGGGAAGGTGTCGTATCCAGCCCTGGGCCTTCTCTGCGGTGCTGATTGCTGTGGTCAGGTCGATCTCCGGCCACCAGGCTTTCAGCCAGGGCGTGACCATTTTCGATTCATGGTAGCGGAGGTGGGTTCCGGAGCCGGGCAGGGGAATTGTACGGCCATCGACCAGGAGCACTTCGTTGCGGTGGGGGAAGTAGCCCAGGACTTCGCCCCGGGTGAAGGACTCGGGGGATTTGCCCGGGGCCATGCAGACGACGGTGGAGCCGTCGAAGTGAAGTTCGCCACGGTATCGACGGCACAGGAGGTAGTCCGCGAGGCGGTAGAAGGCCGGTATGCCAACCCCGCTAATCATAGCGACGGGAATGATAATGAAATGCTCGTCGGGTTCAAGGGGCCAGGAGAGTTGGGTCGCGAGCGCGATACCGATGGCCAGGGGAACGGATTCGAGGGCGTAGAGTGCGACTTCACCGGCAATGGAGATCCGGGTTGGTTTGATAACCTGGTTCACGGACAGGCGCTCGCCGTTGGACGCAGATGTTGCCTCGGCGTATTCGCTTGGCGCTGGTTGGAGGACTTCGTCTCGCATGTCTTAACTCCCTCATTGGTACCGCTGGGATTATCGTAACCGAAATGGGCTTTCGGCGCAAGGTACGTGTTTGTACTTAATCAGTAACCACCGGTAGAACCAGTGGTTTCAGAAAGGCCACCCCAGAGGACCGAACACGCTGGTACATGCAAAACGACTTCGTTGGGTTTAGTCGCGAAGGGACGACATATCGTAGCCCGCGGTGAAGCGGCGCACGAGCGAACCCTCGGATATCTGCCCATAACTTTTAATCCCGTGGGGATGGCATAGAAGACCGGGGACGAACTCCCTCGTTCTCCTATGCCGCCCCGCTGGGGCTCGAAATTGTTGCGATCCAATACCCAGGGTTCCGCTCGTACCTCGCTTCACCCTGGGCTACGATATGCCGCTCCTACGGAGCTAATACAGTCCTTTCGTTTCAAATGCTTGTTGCTACTTAGGGCGGTGGCCAATTTAAACTTGCCAAGTTTTGTTCCGATCTGAAGCCTCGTGGATCGCTTTTCGCTCGCCAATATAACGCCGAGAGCGATTTCAAAATCGCACAGAAACTCGAAGTTGGCAACTTAAATTCGATCAAAGCCCTTAGGCCCGACTCGTTCGCTAGCCAACGTTTACCATGGCGGAACGGTAGAGCCTAATAAATCCTTGCCGGCGGAGCCGGTGGATTAGCTTGGATTTAGCCCCTTGTAACTTCCGATCCCAGACTCTACAATCGGGTCATGACGGTATTTACCCGTGCTGAGTGCCGAAGGAGGCCAATTCATGCGCAGACGAGACTTTCTGGCCGCGACCGGCCTTTCGACCCTGGCCATTGCCGGGCTGGGGAACAGGGCAAAGGCTGAATCGAAGCCGAATATCGTGTATATCCTGGCGGATGATCTGGGCTATGGCGATCTGGGTTGCTATGGGCAGAAGGACATTCAGACGCCGAACATCGACCGGCTTGCGGCGGAGGGGATTCGCTTCACGCAGCATTATGCGGGGAGCACGGTGTGTGCGCCGAGCCGGTGCGCGTTGATGACGGGCCTGCACACGGGGCACGGTTATATTCGCGGGAATCAGCGGGTGAATCTGCGTCCGGAGGACGTGACGGTGGCGGAGGTGCTGAAGGGTGCGGGTTATGCGACGGGGTTGTGCGGGAAGTGGGGCCTGGGCGTTGAGGGGGAAGAGGGCGTTCCCAATCGCCAGGGCTTTGACTACTTCTACGGGTACCTCGACCAGAAGCACGCCCACAATTACTTTCCGACCTTTCTGCTGCGCAACGAAGAGCGTGTGACGCTGAACAATGTGGTGCCGGAGCCGAAGGAATCGGGCGCGGGCGTGGCGAGCGAAAAAGTGGCGTACAGCCACGATCTGATTGCCCAGGAAGGGCTGGACTTTGTTCGGCGGAGTGCTCAACGACCCTTTTTTCTCTATTGGGCCCTCACCTTGCCCCACGCGAACAATGAAGCGGGCGAGGCGGGGATGGAGGTGCCGGATCAGGGCATCTACCAGGACAGGGACTGGCCGGAAAACAAGAAGAATATGGCGGCCATGGTGTCGCGACTGGATCGGGACGTGGGGCGCTTGCTGGACTTGTTGAAAGAACTGGGTATCGACGAGAACACGCTGGTGATCTTCAGCAGCGACAATGGTCCCCACAAGGAGGGGGGCAACGACCCCACGTGGTTCGACAGCAATGGCCCGCTGCGGGGGATCAAGCGCGATCTGTACGAGGGCGGTATCCGCGTGCCGCTTATCGCACGGTGGCAGGGGCGGATCCAGCCGGGGACGACCTCGTCCCACGTGTCGGCCTTCTGGGATTTCCTGCCCACGGCGGCGGAACTTGCGGGGACCTCCCCGCCGGCGGATCTCGATGGCCACTCGTACGTTCAGGCGCTTATGGGTAACGATGCCGCGCAGAAAAAACATGATTACTTGTATTGGGAGTTCACGGAGCAGGGCGGGAAGCAGGCGGTGCGCAAAGGAGAGTGGAAGGGAATACGCCTGAACGTGGCGGAGTTTCCGGATGGTCCATTGGAGCTTTATAATCTGATAGAGGACCCTGGTGAAGCACGCAATCGGGCTTCGGAGTTTCCGGCGGTGGCGGCGGAGCTTGCCGGGTTAATGAAGGAGGCGCATGTGGATTCTACCCTTTTCCCGTTGCGGAAGAAATGACAGGAGCAGGAGTGTGAAGGCTATTATCAGAGGCGCGGGCATGATCTTCACCCTTGGGTCGTTTGCGGCTTCCGCGATTGCGCAGGGCGGGACGAAGGCTGCGCAGGAAGTGATAGTGACCTACGACGCGGATGAGGTTTTCTGCTTTGCGTTGTATACGGTGGACGACGGCGTGCTCAAATTGACCGCGCAGCTTTACCCGCTGCCTGAAGGGAGCGAGCGTCGGGTTCGGCTGGAAATCGAGGACGGCGGTGTGTGGCGCGAGGTTGCCACGACAGTGGTGATAAATCCGGGGTGGACCGCGCCATTTCGCGTGAGAACCTGGGATCATTCGCGCGATTGGAACTACCGGGTGGCCTATGGCACCGATCAGTTTTACGCCGGGCGGATTCGACGGGATCCCGTGGAGAAGGACGAGATCGTGGTTGCGGCCTTTACGGGGAACTCCAACAAGGAGCGGGGGCCGAAGCCGGACATCATTGCGAACATCCGCGCGCAGGATCCTGATTTGCTCTTCTTCTCCGGCGATCAGTCCTACGATCACACCCGTCACTACGAAGCGTGGCTTCTATTCGGCCAGCAGTTCGGGGAGATCATTCGAGACCGGCCCACCATCACCATTCCGGATGACCACGATGTGGGCCAGGGCAACATCTGGGGGGCGGGCGGCAAAGTGGCCAAGACGGCCGCGGGCCCGGACGGCGGCTATTTCATGCCGGTGGACTATGTGAACGAAGTGCAGCGCGCCCAGACGAGTCATCTACCCGATCCCTTTGATCCGACGCCAATCGACCGGGGTATTGGTGTGTACTACACATCGTTGAAGGTGGGTGGCATCGATTTCGCGGTTATCGAAGATCGCAAGTTCAAGTCGGGTCCCGAGGGGCTCGTGCCGCCTCACGGCCCCCGTCCGGATCACATCAATGACCCGTCCTTTGACGTCATGCTGGCCGACGTGTCCGGCGCGGAGTTGCTGGGCCAACGACAACTGCATTTTCTGGATGTCTGGGGCCGTGACTGGGACGGCGTGTCGATGAAAGCGGTCCTTTCGCAAACGGTTTTTGCGAACGCGGCCCATCTTCATGGGGCGAACTCCGAGCGCCTTCTGGCGGATCTGGATTCCAACGGGTGGCCCCAGACGGGGCGTCGCAAGGCCCTGGAGGCAATTCGCAAGCCCTTCGCGTTCATGATCGGCGGCGATCAGCACCTGGCGACTGTGATACACCATGGCGTCGACGATTGGAATGATTCGGGATACTCCTTCTGCGTGCCTTCGATCTCAAACTACTATGGGCGATGGTGGCTTCCGCTGGAAGCGCCCCGGAATCACCCTGAGGGGGTGCTGCCGTACACGGGCGAGTATCTGGACGGGCTGAAGAACAAGATCACCATGCGGGCCTATGCCAATCCCACGGATGAAAACTTTCAGGGCGCGGGCTATGGCCTGGTTCGCTTCAAGAAGGGCGAACGCAGCATAACGATGGAGTGCTGGCCCCGCTTTGTGGATGTTACGCAGCCGGATGCGCGCCAGCACCCCGGCTGGCCGGTGACGATAGCGCAGGAAGACAACTACGGCCGCAGGGCTACCGCGTGGTTGCCGGAAATCCAGGGCGGAGGAGATTCCCTTCCGGTTGTGCAGGTGTCCTCGGAACCCGGGGGCGAGGTGCTGTATACCCTGCGGGTGCCTCGTCTTCCGTGGCGACCGAAGGTGTTTTCCGAGGGTACCTATAGCGTCCATGTGTCGGATGACGATCATGAAACGACCTTCGCCGGGGTTAAAGCCACAGCCACATCGGAGCCTGGTTCGGCACTCGTCCTACCGTGGTGATGCTCAGCCGAATGCTCGTTGTTTGGGGTCGGCACGCGCCACGGCGTATAATGGCGATGGTTCCCCCAACCGGCGCGTCGGGAAACGCCCCAACCACCAAGGAAAGTGTTGACCAGATCCATGCCCAATAAACTCAGAACCGTTGGCATTCTTACTTCAGGCGGCGACTGCCCCGGCCTTAATGCGGTGATCCGCGCCATCACCAAGACCTTGACCCCGGGCGGAACGGAGATCTTTGGGATTCTTGAGGGTTTCAATGGCCTGGTGCACAACAAGTATGTCCGGTTGAACGACACGGACACGAGCGGGCTGCTGACGATTGGCGGTACGATATTGCGGACGAGCCGGAACAAGCCCCACAAGATGCCCACGCCGGATGGCGGCTTCCGGGATATGACCGGTGCGGCGATTGAGAATTACAGGCGCATGAATTTGGACTGTCTTTTCTGCCTGGGCGGCGGGGGCACGCAGAAGAATGCCTACCATCTGATGAAGGAAGGCGGGCTTAACGTGATTACCACGCCCAAGACCATCGACAACGACGTTTGGGGGACGGACGTCTGCTTTGGTTTTGACACGGGCATGAGCATTGCGACGGAGGCGATTGATCGGCTCCACACCACGGCCAGCAGCCACCACCGCGTGATGGTGGTGGATATCATGGGGCACAATTCGGGCTGGCTGGCACTGGGCGCGGGCATCGCGGGCGGTGCGGACGTTATCCTGATTCCCGAGATTCCCTACGATCTGGAGGTGGTGGGCAAGTCGCTGCTGGGACGTATGCGGCGCGGCAAGATGTTCAGCATCGTGGCCGTGGCCGAAGGGGCAGTTTCAGTTTCGGAGGCCGCCGAGGAACGTGAAAAGGGCGGGAAGAAAAAGAAGAAGAAAGGCTCGAAGGAAATCGAGCACATCAAGGAGCCTGTGAGCGCGATTCTGGCGGAGCATCTGGAGGATGTGACCGGCCTGGAAACGCGCGTGACGTCGCTGGGGCATCTGCAGCGGGGGGGCATACCGACGCCGACCGACCGGCTGCTCTGCACGAAGTTTGGCACCCACGCGGCGGATCTGGCGCTCAATGGTCAGTTCGGCTGTATGGTGGGCAAGCAGGGTGAGGAGTTTGTTGCGGTGCCCCTGGAAGACGTGGTGGGTAAGAAGCGACTGGTTACGCTGGACCACCCCTGGGTGAGGGCCGCGCGCGATGTGTCGGTCTGTCTGGGCGATGTCATACCCAAAGGGCTGGAACGATAGGCCGACAGCGCGGCATGGCCTCCGGAATCACTTTTTAGTGATGAACTTCAATCCGGCGATGCCGGCGATGATCAGTGCCACGCAGAGGAGCCTGGCAAGGGAGGCGGACTCGCCAAAGAGCGCAATTCCGAGTATCACCGTGCCCACGGCGCCGACGCCGGTCCAGACGGCGTAGGCGGTTCCCACGGGCAGAGAGCGCATGGCGACCGCCAGCAGGAAGACGCTCATGGCCATGGTGACAACGGTGAAAACAGAGGGCCAGAGTCGGGTGAAGCCCTCGGAGTATTTCAGGCCGATGGCCCAGCCGACTTCAAGCAGTCCGGCGATGATGAGCAAGATCCAGTTCATGGCGTGCGGGGGCTTTCTTCAGTTCGGGGTTACGGGGCGTACAGGACTGCGGGTCGCCGATGTTGGGCCTCGCTCATTTGTTTTCTCGAGCCTTTTCGTCGATAAGCTTCAGTTCGCCGCCCGGCAGCGCACCAATGCCGTGGAGGTGGATATCGCGCTGGGGGAAGGGAAGCTGGATTCCGTTTTCACGGAAGGATGCTTCGATCGCGGTGAGAAGTTCGTCTTTCGTGGCCGAGGCATTGTCGAGGTCGGCGCAGTGCGCGCGAGCGACGAAATTCAGGACGCCGTCGGCGAAGCCAATGAAGAAGACAGTTGGGGCCGGATCGCTCAGGATGGCTTCGTGGCGCTCAACGGTTTGCAGAATCAACTGCTTCACCAGGGCGATGTCGGAACCGTAGGCAATGCCGATGGGAATCTCGATCCGGAGAACGCGATCGGAGAGGGTCCAGTTGATCAGGCGTCCGGTGACAAACTCCTTGTTCGGCACGATGAGTTCCTGGCGGTTGGACGTGGTGATCCAGGTAGCCCTAATGCGGATACGGGTAACGGTGCCGACGATGTCGCCCACGGTGACAGTGTCGCCGACGCGGACGGGCCGCTCGAAGAGCAGAATGATGCCGGAGACGAGGTTGGCGAAGATCTCCTGCAATCCGAATCCCAGACCGAGGCCGACGGCGGCGAAGAGCCATTGCAGCTTGCCCCAGCTTAACCCCACGGCGCTGAAGGCCCAGGTCCCGCCGATGAGGGTGAGGGCGTAGGTGATGATGGTGTTTGCCGCGTAGCGTTCGCCTGCCATGAGCGCCATGCGCTGCCAGACGAGGATTTCCAGTAGACCGGGCAGATTGCGCACGGCGATGGTGGTCATTCCAGCGATAAAGATGAACGCGGCGACGTGGCGCAGTGTGATAGGCACCTGCTGTTCCTGCGTATCCTGGATAATGGCGCCGGCGGCATCTTTGGTCTCGGTGGTAATGGTGTCGGTGACGGTCCAGAGTTCGACGCGGTTGAGCACGCTGAGGGCCGGAAGGTCATCGGCCCAGATCCACCAGACGCAGAGGGCAAGCCCCACGGCAAAGCTGCTGCGAATGAGGCGCATGGCCTGGGTGTCGATCTTGTCGAGGTCGACTTCCTCTTCCACCACCGGGGTTGCTTCACTTTCGCTTCCGCTTTCGCGCATGGCCTCCAGTTTCTTCCTGGCGCGGGCGCGGGCCATCTGGCGCCGCGCGACGAGCATCCATCGGAGGACGAGCTGAACGACGACGGTGAGGCAGAAGGCGCAGATGAGCAGGTAATGCAGCTTGGTGGCAATCTGCAGTGCGGAATAGGAGTAGCCGTAGGCGGCGGCCAGCAGAAGGGCGATGGGCGTCATGACCCCCATGGCGTACCACAGGCGCCGGAGTCTCAAGTCGCTCCGCTTGCGCGCGCGCTCGATGATTTCGAGCAGGGCGCCGTTGCGTTTTCGGAGCATCACGTGTCCAAAAATGGCGAGCGCCAGAAGGGCCAGTATTAAGGCGAATCGCCCGAGGGTTTCCTGCCAGTTGTTGTCGTCTTTGACGATGTCCATGGTGGCGATGATGACGGCGAGGGGGAAGGCGGCGAGTTCAAAGCCCAGTATGCGCCGCGCGGCGGTCTTGCAGGAACTTTCCGACCAGCCGAAGTGGGCGATTCCCAAGCCGTTGGGGCGTAGCACCTCCCGGATGAACTCGAGGCTCCAGAGGTAAAAGGCGCAGGCGCCGAGTGCCTCACCGAGCCATCGGGTGTAATCGGTGCTCGCGAGGGAGACCGAGCAGCGCCATCCGATGAGGGCCAGCAGCAGGGGAATGCCGAGGGAGACCAGCACGGTGTAAATGGTCGCCGTGGCGGTGGGCCGAAACTCCATGCATCCGCGCTTGCTGGCGCTTTCGGCGGCAATAGCGATGCGACGCCGGAACTGCCAGCGAAAAGCGATCAGCACGAGGACGGCAAAGGCGCACGAGATGACGGGGAGTGGCGACGTGGAGAAATCGCTCTTGAGGGCGGCCGCGAAGGTGGCCATATTTTCCACGTCGACGAGCCATAGCCAGGCTTCCCGTGCGGGCCCGAGTTCATCGAGGCTGATCAAATCACCGCTGCGTAGCCAGAGCACGCGCTCGGTGATGTAGCGCTGAAATTCTCGGGTCTGTGCGATGAGTTGCTGTTCCTGGGCATCCAGGTCAATCAAGGTCGCAAAATAGGTTTCGTAGTCTTCGATCTTTTCATCCAGCGCTTCGCGCTGTGTGGTGTAGAGGGCGCGGAGCACCTTGGCGAATTCGGTCCGCTGGGTTTCCGTAACCTCGGCGGGGAGTCCGGAGAGGTTCTCCTCAATCAGGGAGCCGATGTCCGCCAGTTTCCGGCGGTCCTCTTCGCACTGGATCTCCTCCACCTGCGTCGCGGCGATTTCCTGTTGGCGCGCCCGGATATTGCGGGCGAGCTGCCGTGTATCCTCAAGATCCCGCTGGTAGGTGCGCAGCAGGGCGCCCGTGCCCGCGCCAATGCCCGCCGCGTCCACTTTGGCCTTTACGGCGGTGAAATCGCTGGTGAGCGTGGCGAGTTTCTCCCGTACTCGGGTGAGGCGGGAGCTCGCCTGCTCCACTTTTCTGAGGAGCCCTTCGGGTCCAGTGCGTTCCAGGGTCAGCCGGGTGTTGGTCTCGGCGAGTTTACCGGCCAATTCGCGAATCGCCGCCGGGGCGTTGCTGGCTTCGAGCATGGCCTCGCGTGCGCGGGTGGCGGCCTCGAGTGCCTCGTCCTGTCGCTTCGCCGCGAGAGCTTCGCGGAGCAGGGAAGCCTCCCGCTTCAGGTGTTCGGCGCGCCGGGTGGAGGCGTCGAGCTTCAGCGCGAGAACGCGGCCACGCAGGTCGTAGCTCTGTAACTCTGCATCATAGGCGTTGAGCTCTTGCTGGGCTGCTTCTTTTCGGGCGGCGGCCAGCGTGCGGCGCGCATCCACAAGTTCGGCGGCATCGGTTGCGGCGGGGGGCGCGTCCAATTCGGCCTGTGCCTCGGAGAGGCGTTGGCGGGCGGCGGCCTGAAGCTCCGGGATCTGGCGCCGGCGCTCCGGGCGCTGGGCGGACTCCTGTTCGAGTGCGGCGCGATCCGCCTGGGCGGCGGCGAGTGCGGCGTCGGCATCGGCAACGCGCTGGTCGATTTCCGCCGAAGTGGCGTCTTTCGGAATCTGCTGGGAGGGGCTGTCGAGGGGTTCTACGAGAGCCTGTTGCAGGGCTTTGGTGATGGACTCCGCACCGGCAATCATTTCAGTGAACTGGGTTGCGGTGGCGGTTGATTTCGCGGCTTCCTGAAGCTGGTTCTGTGCCTGGCCATAGAGTTCGGCAACGCGGGCCTTGGTGCCCTCGTCAAGATCGGCTTTCTCCTGCGCGGCCTTAAAGCGTGCGTCGATGGCGGCAGCGTCCAGTGCGGGCGCCGCCTGTGCCGGTGCGGCAGCCTGCTGGGCATTGGCGATGGGAAGCCCGGCGACGACGATACACAGCAGGGCTAAAGGGAAGAGAGAGGGTAGGATGCGACCATATTTCACAATACTGCCTCCGGAAGGTAAGGGCGCGGGGGCAACAGAACATTGCCTTGTCTGGGGGGCCAGTATATCGGCCGGGTGCTTGCCTTGGCAAACCGGCGGGTCAGGTTTGATAGGACTGATTGGACGGATAGGACCGATTTGAGGAGGTATATCGGTCCTATCCGTCTTATTCGTCGTATGGGTTTGTCCGTTATTTCACGGGCGAAAGTTTGATGGCGCGGAGATCGATCAGATACTGGTTGATCGGGCCGCCCGCGCGGAAAACAATGCGCTGCTCACCGGCTTCGAGTGCGAGGGTGCCGATCTCGGACTCTCGATAGCGGTCCCAGGTGCCGGTGCCGGAAACCTTGCCTCCGAGGACGTTTGCGCCGGATTCGAGTCGATAGAGATTGCCGGCGATGGTGTCGTCGCAGCAATACTCCAGCGTGACCTGGTAATTGCCCGCCGCGGGAACCTTCGCTTTCCAAACGGCGTGGTCGTTGATGCTGCCCCAGTAGCCCAGGTTGCGGTAGGTTTCTTCGTATTGCAGGGTATCGCCATAGATTTCTGCGTTGCTCGCCTGGAGTTCAATGATTCCCTCGGCACTCGCTTCCACTACTGCGGGGGCATTTCCCGGAAAAGATTTGGGCTTGCGGTCTTCGCCGCGAACATAGGCAATCAGATCCGCCAAATCCTGCGGCTGGAGGCCTTCTTCCAGGCCCGCCGGCATGATGGACTGGTCGCCCGCCGTCATGGTCTCGATGTCGTCGCGAAGTACGGATTGCTGCACGCCGCCCGCATTGGCGAGGGTGATGCTGTTGGCGTCTTCACCCGCGAGTACGCCCGTGAAGGTCTCGAAGTTCTTCGTTTCAATGGTGTAGCTGGTGTAGCGGCCTTCGACAACCCGGTTGGGATCGAGAATCGAGGTGATCAGCGTTTCGAAGGAGCCGCTGCCCGCCGCGGCGAGATCGGGGCCGACCACGAAGCCGAGATCGCCCATCTGGTGGCACTTGGAGCAACGCTCTTCGTAAACTTTCCGGCCATTGACGCGATCACCGGCAAGATCCGCGGCGGGCATGAACTGCTCGATGACGGCGGCGCGGTCGGAGTTCACCAGACCCGCCATCAGCGTGTCTACGCGCGCCCGGACCGCGCTATCTTGACTGGTGAGGAGTACCTGGCGGTGTCCGGCGTCGAGTTGCCGCGGGGAGATCACCTGGGCCTCCATCTGTGCGAGGATCGCCTCGACGCCCGCGGGCTGGGCGAGGAGCACATCGAGCACTTGACCGCGAATCTCGTGGGTATAGGTAGACCAGCCCGCGAGAAGTGCGCCTATTGCGCCGTCGCCGCCGCTGCGGGCGAGGCAGTCGATGGCCGCGCGGGAGACGGCCAGGTCTTCGCGGGGATCGATGAGGGTTTGCGCCAGAGCCTGATCCGCCGCGAGTTCGCCGGGCTGGCGCGCCATGAGCGCGAGGGCCGAGACCCGGAGGGACTCGGACTGGGCGTGGTCCGGCGCGACGGCGCGGGCGGCGGAGAAGACGGGAACGAGCAGCCCGTGGGACCCGGCGAGTGTTTCCAGTGTGGCCTCACCACGGGCGGCATTCAGCAGGGTGGTGGCGGCCGCGAAGTGGGACTCGGTATAGGCACCGTCGGATGAAAGGGCCATGGCCTCGGCCAGTCTCGCGAGCATATCGTTGTTGTTGCCCGCTTCAGAAAGCCGCACGGACATGGCCAGCACGTCGTTGCGGTGGTCTTCGTCGAGGTCGGCTGACTGGAGATAGGCCAACAAGGAATCAAGCAGCAGCGGGGAGTTCGTAGCATTGAGCGAACTGATGCAGGCGTGGGCCAACTGTCGGTCCGCCGTGTTGGCTGCGAGGAGCGCACCGAGGGCCTGAGCGGCTTCCGGGCTGTCCCAGTTGCCGAGGGAATAGGCAAGCTGGAGCTGGACCTGCTTGTCCGTGTCGCTCTGATGGGCCAGGACCGCCGTGCCGACATCCGGTGACATGCCGAGGAAGTGCTCGGCGAGCCGAATGGCGTGCCGCACTACGCCGGGGTTCTCGCTCGCGAGGGCGCTCAGGATCACTTTTTCATCCAGCGCCGCCAGACCGTCGAGGACGTTGAGGGCGTGAACCCGGGCCACGGGATTCTTGCTGCTTGAGGCGAGGGCGGCGAGGGGTTCCACGGCGGCTTTATCACTGGATTCGATGAGGAGTCGATGGGACGTATCCCGCACCCAGGGGTTGGGGTGGTCCAGCTTGGCGACCAGGTCCGCCGTCTTTTTCGTGTTCAGCGGTTGAATGGTGCGAGGTTCTTTGCCCACCGGGTAGACGCGGTAGATGCGGCCCATGTCGTTGCCCAGCAGGAAGTTGGTCCGGGCCTTGTCTACTTCGGAAATGTATTCGGGATGTTCAATATGGGCGCGATACATGTCGGCAACGTAGAGTGCGCCGTCGGGGCCGGTGCGAACCATGACTGGACGGAACCAGTTGTCCGTGGAGGCCAGGAACTCTTTCTTTTCTTCACCGTGAGGGCGCTGTGCGGTGAAGCTTGCGCCTTCGGGAGACAGATCCATGCGGAAGACAAGATTGTGAACCGGTTCGCCGACAAAGGCGTTTCCATAGAACGCATCGCCCAGGAGGGTGTCGCGGTAGATGTCGAGACCGCAGACGGAGGTGAATTTGTTGGCGTTGAACTCTTCATTAAATCGGGTTATATAGCGGCTGATCGCATAGTTTGCCCGGTCCTCAATCAGAAGATTGGTGGCCCGGGGGAAGGCATAGTGGTTATTGCGCCGGGCGTACTCGTCGGCCAGTGTGTAGTGATAGATGGGATAGGAATTGTTGCAACCAAACCAGTTGCCCCAGTCGTCTCGTGCGCGGCTGAACTGGGTCTGGCCCGCCTGTCCGTCGATGTGTCCGCCATCGGGCCGAATGCGGAAGTCGCGGCCGCGAAGGTTCAGGGTTTCCGCACTCTTGGTTGAAGTGATCTCGCCGGAGCTGTCGCCATTGGCGCCATAGATCCAGTTGTCCAGACCCCATCGCAACCCGTTCACGCGGTGCTGCTGGTTGCCCTCGCCAAAGCCCGTGTAGAGTACTTCGCGGATATCGGCCACGTCGTCGCCGTTGGTGTCTTCGAGATAGAGGATATCGGGCGCGCAGGTTACCAGGAGGCCTTTGCGCCAGGGAAAGAGGCCCATGGCGAAGGCGAGGCCATCGTGGAAAATGGTGGAGCGGTCATACTTGCCGTCCCCATCGTCATCGCGCAGCAGGCGGATGCGGCTGCCGGGTTTGCCCTGCCCGTCGAGCCCCAGGGGGTAGTCCCGCATTTCCACAACGAAGAGACCGCCATCCGCAGCCCACTCGAATGCAACAGGATCCACCACCAGCGGTTCGGCGGCCACGAGTTCGACCTTGAAGCCGGGCTTCACGCGTATGGAGGCCAGGGACGCCTCGGGAGAGCGGGAAGTGGGGGCGACACCGCTCAGGAGTTCGTTGAAGGAGCGTCGGTCGGCGAGATCGGGCAGCTTGGCGGTGGTTTCGTTGACCATCCACATGTGGCGGGAGTGGAACCATACGCCGTTGTTCTTACCGTCAATGGCGATGGGCGGGAGGGTCGCGCCCTCGGGTAGGACATTTTCGCCCCAGCCTTTCTCGATGGAATCGAAGAGATAGACGCCGGAGACCGTACCATCGGCCAGTACGATATCGAGGTCCTTATCTTCGTCCAGATCGACGAGTCTTGCGGCTGGGGGCCATACCCCGTTGAATGCTTCCGCGACTGCCTTGGGGTAGCTATAGCCAAGGCCCTGAAATCCAGAATCCCAGCGGCTTATTCCGTAGTGTCCATCCACCAGCTCTGGTTTCCCGTCTCCATCCAGATCTCGAAAGCGGGCCACATCGTGCAGATCTCCGCTCAGCGCCTCGGTCAAATCGGACATTGCGGTCCAACCCTCGCGGGTGAAGGCATATGCGAAGGATTCATCAAAGTCATTGGACACCGCCACTACAGCGCCGCGTGGGTCCAGATCGGGGACAAAGCGCACGCCCGTGTCTCGGATGCTCCCTTCATCATTCACGATCTGGAAGGGTAATTCCTCTTCAATCCAGGTCTGGTTGTGGTTGTTCCACACCCGCGTGCGCTGCGCTGCAGCGTTGCCGATGACCACGTCCTGGTAGCCGTCGTCGTTCAGGTCGAGAATGCGGACACCGTTGTCGCGCCCCTGGGCATCGCGCAGGGGGGTGCCGTCGAGGAGGTTGGCGTCGATGCGCTGTTGCACTTCGGCGAAATTGAGGAACTTCACCTTCTTGCCGTACTTTGTCACGGCATGATTGATAAGTTCGACGACCTGGGTGTTCTCCATCCAGCCATGGGGATGGAAGACCAGGGTATAGACGCCCTTCTTGATGACGGCGGCATCCAGGGAAGCTTTCATGTCGTCGATGGACTTGGGATTGTTTTTGCCGTTGAGATTTTGGGCTTCCCAGTCGCTGGGCACGGCGTTGGGGAATTCCCAGCAGACCCGATTGATCACGTAGGGATAGGGGTAGTCTTCGATGGTGTTGACGAAGGAGGGGAAGGGCAGGTATTTGCGAAACTTCTCGCCACCGTCAGCATCGAGGACGAGTTCGCGGGGCAGCTCCGGGTCGTTGGGCGTGGTGATGTTGAAAACCGAGGAGTCGATGGTGAGAAAGGAGCCGTCGGCTGCCACCTGGTCGAAGATGCCGTCGTAGAAGCGCGGGCTGGGGGTATTCTGGGAATCACAGCAGGGCATGCGGAAGGCAACGGCCTTGTTGCCGGGAATCCGATTCAACAAAGACGTGCAGTTGTGCACATCGTCGCTGGAAAACTGGAAACCTTTCTCATTGAGGAGGGGGCAGGGGTGGCTGACGGTGTGCACATCGATGCTGCACCCTTCCTGGAGGAGTTGCTGGAGCATGGGGTGGGCCGGATCGGGCTTGTTCGCAAAAATTGTCACGGGGGCGTGGCCATCGATCTGCTTCAGGCGGTCAAGTATGGGGCGGAGGTAGGCCTCGTATTTCACCGGGTCGCTCATGTCGTCAATGGCGAGCACCACCACGGCTTCTACGCCCGGCTCGCCCACCCACATGGGGGTGGTGAGTTTCGGGAAGGTTCGGTGCACGTAGTAGGGGTCGGATTCGTCCAGGTAGGCCAGTCGATTACCATCGGCCACGGCAACACCGCCCGTGAGTGTCAGGCAGGCGAACAGGACAGCAAATCCCAGAAAGGGACGGGAAAAGGTGGCTATCTGCATCTCGAAACGATTCCTCTTGGCGGGACTCACGGCCCGTGACGGACGACTGAGGGCGACGGCGGGGCCGTGGGGCCCGCAGCCGTCGCGGGGCGAATGCGCCAATCTATAGGAACCGTGAGGTCGGTATCAATCTCGGGTTGGGGGCTGGCCACGCGCACATGGGTCCGATGGGTGGTACGGGACTTATGAGACGGAAATTGTGGAGATAGACCTCCTGAAGACTCCATGGGTCCCATACGACCCATAAGGCCCATTTTTCTTGTCCCGTCCTTATCCTTTATTCTGTCGCGGGAATTCGTTAGAATCGCGGTCCCTATTGTTGCGGGGCCTGATTGACCGTTGTCCAAGTAAACCGGAGAATAAAGCATGTACTCAACCCAAATTTTCCTCACAGGTCGGGCGGTTCGTCACGCCGTTCTGGCGTCCGCGCTGACCCTGACCGCGCCTATGGCCCTGGCGGGTGCTCCCGACGGCTTTACGGAGCTCTTCAACGGCAAAGATTTGACCGGCTGGTACGGCAATAACCCGCACACGACGCTGAAAGAGACCTCCCGGGATGGTCAGTTTGCCTCCATAGCGGCGCAGCAGGAAGAATTCAAGGCCCACTGGTCGGCCCAGAACGGGGAGTTGGTGAACGATGGCAACGGTCCGTACGCCACGACGGTGAAAGACTACCGCGACGTGGAATTCCATGTCGATTACAAGACCGTGCCGCTCGCGGACAGCGGTATTTACCTCCGCGCAACCCCGCAGGTGCAGATCTGGGACTATACCGAGCAGAAGAAGTTTGAACTGGGAGCGGACAAGGGTTCCGGCGGCTTGTGGAACAACAGCCCCGGCGCGGCGGGCAAGGATCCTATGGTGCTTGCCGACAAGCCCTTCGGCGAGTGGAACAGCTTCAAAGTTACCCAACTGGGCGCACGCACGACAGTTTTTCTCAACGACAAGCTGGTTGTCGATAACGCCCCGATGGAGAACTACTGGGACCGGACGAAACCGCTGCCCGCGTTTGGCCCGATACTTCTTCAGACCCACGGCGGAGAAATTCGCTGGCGGAATATTTACATTCGCGAAATTCCAGCGGAAGAAGCCAATGCGAAGCTGCGGGGCGATGACGCCGCCGCGGGCTTTACCTCGGTATTCAATGGCAAAGACCTGACCGGCTGGGCGGGTGCGACGGACAGCTACGAAGTGCGCGACGGCGCGATCATTTGCAAGGAAGGCACCGGCGGCAATCTTTTCACCGAGGAAGAATATGGTGACTTTGTCGTTCGCGTGGAGTTCAAGGTGCCTCCGGGCGGTAACAACGGCCTTGCCATTCGCTATCCCGGTCAGGGTAACCCTGCCTACGATGGGATGACGGAGCTGCAGGTGCTGGATGACACGGCGGATATGTACAAGGCGTTGGATCAGCGCCAGTACCACGGCTCGGTCTATGGCATGGCGCCCGCGCACCGGGGCTACCTTCGCCCGGTTGGTGAGTGGAATTACCAGGAGGTAACGGTGCAGGGATCGACCATCAAGGTGGAACTGAACGGCACGGTGACCCTGAACGCGGACGTGAGCACCATCACCGAATTCATGGCGAATTCCGCCCACCCTGGCAAGGATCTGAAGAAGGGACATTTTGGTTTCGCCGGGCACAACGATCCGGTGATGTTCCGCAATATCGCGATCAAGAAGCTCGACTGATCTCGGCCTGGTACCGCTAAGACCCGCTGAAAAATTGCAGGGACGGGAGCGACGACAGTGACAGCAGTTCAGAACAATTCGTTGTTTTCTGCGGTCACCGGAATCTCTGCCGTCCCTGATCTTTTACAAAGTGACCAGTGGCTCGACTCAGGCCATCCCGAACAACGACTTCGCGAAAGCTTCCGAAAAGGGCTGGCCCGGCTCATAGCCACGCTTCCACTCGCCATTGACGATGAGATAGGGGACCCCGAGCTTGCCCGTTTTCGCTTCGAGTTCCTCGCCATAGGCGAGGTTTTCGCGGATGTCCCGATTCTCGTACGGGATGCCATTGGCGTCCATGAAGGCCTTGAGGTGCTGGCAATCGCCGCAAAGTTTGGCGGAATAAACGATGATGGTGTCACTGCTCACTGGGGTACTCCTGAAGGGTTGAGATTCGCGTCATTATAGCTTTGGTGTGAAGGCGTATTCACACGCCGCAGGGACAGCGTCGCCCGATGGCCCGACTGTGCAAAGGCCGATATGCGTTCAATCGGTCGCCTTGACCGAACGAGCTTGACGACAATCGGCGGGGCTGTCCTGTCGTCCGCGAGGCTGACCAGCATGTGCAGACATGATCCAGTAAGCGAAGCGCCCCTCTTTACATGGCCCGTAGCGTTGTCATGGGTTCATCGAATTGATCCGAGCCACGACGCCACACGACAGGACAGCCCCGCCGGTTGACGTTTGCCCTTTTCGACTTGGTGATATTTTGGGCAAAAGGTGCTTCTTTCCACCCGTAATCCCGAGGCGACGCTGTCCCTATTCGAAGGGAATTTCCATCTGTGGTTCGAGGAGGATTTCCAGCATCGACTCGTACCTATTGAGAAAATTCTTTGTCACTTCGTAGTGCTCGGTTTCGGTATACGCCACTTCACGAATGCCCTCATCGTCGAGGAGGAGTATCTTCGCTCTGGGGTAGGCCAGGAGAATGGGGGAGTGGGTGGCGATAATGAACTGTGAGTTGTCCTTTACCAGTTCGTGAATCGCCGTTAGCGCTGCCAACTGCCGGTTGGGCGAAAGGGCCGCCTCGGGTTCGTCCAGAATGTAGAGTCCGTCGCCATGAAAATTTTTTCGTCAGCGTTGTGAAGAACAATTCACCATGAGATCGCTTGTGCATGGACAAGTTGTCGTACGCTCTCAGGTGGTATTTGTCGCGCTCGTCCTGATCCATGTAGGTTGCGACGTTATAGAGGCTCTCCGCCCGAAAGAAGTAACCATCGCTCGGGCGCGCGAAACTGCGGACTAATTTGAGGTGCTCACTCAGCCCGGAGACGGTGTGTGCGGTCTGCACCTGCATGTTTTTTGTGCCGCCTTCCTGCGAAAAGCCGAGCTTCATTGCGATGGCTTCAATAAGCGTAGATTTGCCTGTGCCATTTTCTCCTGCGATGAAGGTCACGTCGGGGTGGAATTCGACCCGTTTGAGTGCGCGCAACGCAGGGATGTTGAAGGGATAAGCCAGTGGGTCAGGTATCGTTTCCCGCTGGAGTATCACCTCCCGGAGATAGGGCTTCGCTTGCAGCAAGGCTTCCCCCTTAATCCCCGGCCAGATCCCGGAAATGCTGGTAAATGCCACCAAACGCGCCATTGCTCAGAATCAACACGATGTCGCCTGCCCTGCCTGATTCGTGAATTTCTTGCGCCAGCGCCTTGGGGGCATCGGCTACCGCCGCCGTCAGCCCCGCCGAGGTCAGCAGGTAGACCAGCCGTTCGCGATCCAGCCGTTCATCGGCAGGGATCTTTTCGCCGCGATAAATAGGGCCGAGGTAAACTTCGTCCGCACCGCGGAAGCAGGAGAGCATGTCGTCGAAGAAGCGATTGGTCACGGTCGTGTTGCTTCGGGGCTCGAAGAGCACCCGCAGGCGCTGTCCGGGCCATCGCATGCGCGCGCCGGCGATGGTCTCGGTGATGGCCGTGGGGTGGTGGGCGAAATCGTCGATGTAGGTTACACCTTCGGATTCGAGGAAGACCTCCATGCGCCGCTTCACGCCCTTGAAGGTCGCTACTCCTGTTGCGATGGCGCCCATGGGCGCACCAAAGTAGTGGGCCACGGCAACGGCTGAGAGCAGGTTCTGGAGGTTGTGCTTCCCGGTCAGCGTGGTGCTTACCTCGCCGACTTTGTTGCCGCCATGATACACGGCCATTCGTTGCATTCCGCCTTCCGCACCGAGTGCTTCGCCGCGCCAGTCTGCGTCCTGCGAAAAACCATAGGTCTCCACGGGGCAGTACGCGTAGTCCTTCAAGCTGACGGCGTGGTTGTCGGCGCAGCAGATCAGTCGGCCTTGCGAAGGGATCTGACGCAGCATGCGCTGGAAGGCCACTTCGATGGCTGCGAGATCGGGATAGATGTCGCCGTGGTCGAATTCCAGGGAGGTCACCACGGCGACTTCGGGGAGGTAGTGAAAAAACTTCGCCCGCTTGTCGAAGAAGGCGGTGTCGTATTCGTCGCCCTCGATGACGAAGGGGGCACTGACATGGCCAAGATGGGCGGAGTGCTCCACATTCAGGGGTTGTCCTCCGATGAGGTAGCCGGGGGCAAGGCCGCATTCGGCAAGCACGTGGGCCGTAATGGCCGTGGTGGTGGTCTTGCCGTGGGTGCCGCAGATGGCCACGGGGCGTCGCTGGCGTAGCACGTGTTCCTTCAGCCATTCCGGCAGGCTCATATAGCGCAGGCGCTGTGCGAGGGCGGCCTCCACTTCCGCGTTGCCCCGGCTCAATACATTGCCCAGGAGCACCACATCGGGGTTCCAATCCAGGTTTTCGCCCGCATAGCCGTCGGCCACGGGAACGCCCAGGGCGGCCACCATGGTTGAGGTGGGGGGATAGAGCGGATTGTCGCTGCCCCGAACTTCCCAACCAGCTTCCAGCGCCAGACGCGCCCCGGCCACCATCGCGGTGCCGCCAATGCCTGAGAAGTGGATGGTGGGCTGTTTGCTCATAAGTTCTTCGACTCCGTAAGGGTGATTAATCGGGTTGATGCGGGAGTATAGCAGACGAATACGGGCAGGGGGGACCTGTCGTCTTGATGGTCCGCGACATTAAGAGAACTCCGTTGCTTTTTTGAATTGTATACTCATTTTCTGTGATAAAGTGTCGATTGTGGCTGGACTTATGGGATACGAGGGAACGAGGCATCCTGGGCGAGATGGGTTCGGTGAACGGGCCGGGAGGTACTTGGGTATGGTTTGTCGCATTTTCACGCAACGCTGCGGTGTTTACAGGGCGTTGGTCTGCACACTGATTCTAATCGGAGGTATGCATTCGGCGGCCCGTGCGCAGGACGTGGCCTTCGAATTCGTTCAAGGTATCGGCGGGACGCTTGAGGAGAATGCTTCCGGCGTGGCGCTCGACGGTACGGGGAATATCTACCTGTCGGGCTTTTTTGAAGGTACCACGGACTTCGATCCCGGGGTGGGCAGCGTAACTCGGACGAGTGCCGGAATGTATGACGGCTTCGTGGCGAAGTACGATCCCGCGGGCGCGCTCCAGTGGGTCCATACTTTTGGTTCCACCAACGTGGATTACTGCTTCGGGTTGAAGGCAGACGCGGGCGGGAATGTGTACGTGACGGGTATGTTTCTGGGCACGGTCGATTTTGACCCCGGCGCGGGCGATGCCAGCGTGACCGCGGTCTCGGCCTTCAGTGAGGCCTTCGTGTTGAAGCTGGATACCTCCGGCGATTTTGTCTGGGTCAAGGTCATCAGCGGACCGCGATCGGAGATTGGTATTTCCCTCGAGTTGGATGACGCGGGCAATATTTATACCTTCGGCCAATTCGGTAATACCCCGGACTTTGATCCGGGCGCCGGCGTATTTAACCTGACGTCGGTGAATCCAAGTGACGTCTACGTGCAGAAACTGGACTCAGCGGGTAGTTTCGTCTGGGCAGTGGGCATTGCGGGAACCATCCGGGATTTTGGCCGCTTTCTGGCCGTGGGACCCTCGGGCGATATATTCGTTACAGCGAGCTTTCAGGGAACCGTCGACCTCGATCCCGGCGCCGGGGTAGCTTCACACGCCAGCGCGGGCGGGAATGATGCTTTTCTGCTCAAGCTGGACGCCAGCGGCGCATACCAGTGGGCCCACCGTTTCGGTGATGCGGGGGAGGACGACGGCCTGAGTGTGGCGATAGACAGCGGGGGCAACGTAATTGCCGCGGGCACCTATCAGGGGACCGTGGATTTCGACCCCCTCGCGGGTGTGGTGAACCTGGACAGTTTTTCGGCACGTTCCATCTATGTGGCGAAGTACAGTCCCATTGGCGCCTTTGACTGGGCCGGTGGCTTTACCGGGATGGACGATGGGTTTGCATATGGTTTGACGGTGGACAGTTCCGACGGTGTGATTGTGGTTGGTTCTTTTGAAGGTACGGCGGACTTTGACCCAGCCTCGGCCACGGCGGCCAGTGCCACGAGCATCGGTGACGAGGACTTCTACATGACCAAGCTCACGTCGACCGGCGTGTGGAAGTGGACGGAGCAGCGGGGGACGCTCGGGCGTGAATTAGGAGGCACGATCATTACCGACGGGGCGGGCAGCCTGTTCACCACGGGGCTCTATTCCAACATGCTGGACTTTGATACGAGTGCGAGCGCGACCAATCTGACCGCCGCGGGCAGCTTTGATACGTTTATCATGAAGCAGGTCCCGAAAACCGGGGCGGCCATCACCAGCAACCCCACGCCGGGAGATATCTTCAGGAACCAGCCTCTTTCACTGATTGCGCCGGCGGGCTTTTCCCAATATGTTTGGAAACGTAACGGCCTTGTGATGAATGAGAACGCACCGCGTATTACGGGCACGCGCGGGGCATCACTCGAATTCTCACCGGTGCTGCAGAGCGACGAAGCGGTTTACACCGTGACCTACGACGATGGAACGGGCACCATACTGGAGAGCACGGTCTATACGCTGCTTACGGCTGCGGCTCCGGCTGGCCTGCCGGTGACGGGGACACTTGGTCTGATGGTGGCGACGGGAGTGATCGGGTTTTCGGGGTGGCGCGTACTTGGACGTCGTCGCGGATAGGCGGAACCTCAACGCTCCTTTTTTCTGGCGCCCGTGCCGAACTGGGCGGCGGCGCCGACAAGGGTAATAAAGAGCCAGATTGCGACGACCATCCAGCCGAAGTAGGGTGCCGGTGTTCCAGGGGCGGTTTCGGGAGTGGATCCGGGGGCCAGGTCGAGAAGTCCTTTCGCACGGGCCAGGGCCAGGCCCGCCTGTGTCATAAGCATCGCGCCGATCGCAGCGGTGGCGAGCTTCATGACTGGCCGCTCAACGAGAATGGCGAGGAGTCCACCGGCGAGCCCGATTCCGGCGACGGCCCAGAGGATCCACGGGTCTTCACGTCCCTGGAGCACGGAGTAGGCCGCGACGCTGGCCCCGAGCATGCCCAGGCAGAAGATGCCGGTTCGGTAGAGGAAGAAGAGGGCCATGGCGCCGCAGAAGCCGCCTACGCAGAGGGCGATGCCCATACCGATGAGGTGTCCGTAGCTCAGGAAGCCGACGATAACCGCGGCCGCGCTTCCCGCCAGCAGGAATCCCGTGAGGCCGAGGATGAGCTTGATGAGGCGGTAACCAAGAAAGCAGTACAGGAAACCGACGCCCGCCATGCCGGCCACCACAAGCATAACCTGTTCTGGTGGAACATCTTCCAGACGCCAGGCCAGTAGTTCTTCCATAATGTACTCCTTGGTTGCGCCCGCAGTATATCGTCTTTTCCTGGACCCTCCCAAATCTTGTGGCTTTTGGTCTGATCGATCAGTCGGCTCCGACTGATCGATCGGATTGTCTGACGCCACGCGTCGTTTCCGATTTTTGATCTGCCCCAGGCGCTCTGCTACAATACACGGTTTCCTCGACTACGTTGGTCTCTTCAGGCCAACGTATTTGATTTCAGGCCCTTAGGCCAGCGGCCAACCCGGTCGCGGCGGGGCTTTGTTGCCGAATCCCGGCCCTGAGCCGGGCAGCTATGGAGTAACAGTGCTGTGCCTACCTATTCCTATGAATGCGGCGGTTGCGGCCATGTCCTCGACGTCTTTCACGGAATGTCCGCCGAGCCCAAGGTGAAGTGCGAGCGGTGCGGAAAGAAGTGCAAGCGCCTGATGGGTAGCGGGGCCGGATTTATCTTCAAGGGTACCGGATTTTACGAGACGGACTTCAAAGATAAGAAGGGTACGCCCCCGGAGAAGCCGAAAGCCGAGGGGACAACCCCGTCGGCGACGGAGTCCAAGGCCGAATCCAAGACGGAGAAGAAGGCCGAACCGAAGCCCGCCGTAGAGAAGGCCAGGAGCGGCGGCGCGAAGAAGAAGGCGGCCAACAGCTAGACTTCCCCAACCCATCTACCGGCACATCGCTGTGCACTGCGCATACTTGCGGGTTCTGTATTCCAATTGAACCTGCAGGCCCCGGGAGAAGCGCAATGAACAGCATGATCGTGGAAAGTTCCCCCTACATGACCCTGACCGATGAAATCAAAGCCCTGAACGACGCGCACATTATCAACACGTATGGCGCGCGCAAGGTGGCGCTCAGCCGTGGCGAGGGCATGCGCCTGTGGGACGCCGAGGGCAAGGAGTACCTGGATTTTTTCGCGGGCATAGCGGTCTGTAACCTGGGCCATTGCCACCCGGAGGTGACGCAGGCGATCTGCGATCAGGCCAGGAAGCTGGTCCACGTTTCCAATCTCTATTATATTGAGGCGCAGACCCTGCTGGCGTCCGCCCTTTCGAAGAGCTGTTTCGCGGAGAAGTGGTTCTTCTGCAATGGCGGCGCCGAAGCGAACGAAGCGGCCATTAAGTTGGCGCGGCGTTACTGGCACAAGCAGGGGACGCCCAAGCCCGCCATCGTGACCGCCCACCAGTCCTTCCACGGCCGCACGCTGGCGACGGTAACGGCCACGGGGCAACCGAAGTACCACGATGGCTTTCAGCCGATGATGCCGGGCTTCCACTATGTTCCCTACAACGACATTGGCGCGCTGGAGGCGGCAATCACGCCGGAGGTGGGCGCGGTTCTGTTGGAGCCGATCCAGGGCGAGGGCGGCGTGCGCGTTCCCTCGGCGGAGTACTGGCATCAGGTGCGCACGCTCTGTGATGACAAAAACGTCCTTTTGATTCTGGACGAAGTTCAGACGGGTCTGGGTCGAACCGGCACCCTCTTTGCCCATCAGGGCTATGGCATCACGCCGGATATTATGACGTTGGCGAAGGGGCTCGGCAACGGTGTGCCGATCGGGGCCATGGGGTGCACGGATGAAGTCGCTAACGGATTCGAACCCGGATCTCACGCGTGTACCTTTGGCGGAAATCCTCTTAGCGCGGCGGCGGCGGTGGCCACCATTCGCGCTTTGACCGCGCCGGGATTTCTCGAGAAAGCTGCCGAATCCGGCGCCTACCTCTTTGAACGACTGGCCGAGATTGCCCGGGACTTCGAATCTGTTGTCGAAGTGCGGGGCAAGGGACTCATGGCCGGTGTTGAATTCGACCAGCCTGTTGCGCCCCTCGTGGGCAATTTAATCGAAGCCGGTATCATTTGCGGGCCCGCCGGCCCCAATGTCCTGCGGTTCCTGCCGCCCCTTATCGTGGAAAAAGAACACATCGACCGGATGGTGTCTCTCTTGAAGGCCTGTCTCGGAGAATTGAAATGGTAAAAGACTTTATCTCCCTGGCCGACTTCAGCCGGGACGAGATCGTGGCCTTTCTGGACCTGGCGGACGATCTGAAGGCGAAACAGCGCAACCGGATTCCCCATCGCCTGCTGGAGGGGAAGACGTTGGCCATGATTTTTGAGAAGCCCAGCCTGCGCACGCGCGTCACCTTCCACACGGGCATGTTCCAGCTTGGCGGTGATTCGGTGCTCATTGAGACGACGCTGGGCGCCCGGGAGTCGGTGCCCGATGTG
Organism: Candidatus Hydrogenedentota bacterium; assembly: GCA_016791475.1. NCBI lineage: Bacteria > Pseudomonadati > Candidatus Hydrogenedentota > Candidatus Hydrogenedentota bacterium. Next base: position 80,752 of record JAEUWI010000004.1, on the reverse strand, counting down.
GCGCGCAATCTTGCGCGCTGGGTGGATGGCATCATGGCGCGAACCTTCCGCCATTCCGATGTGATCCAGCTTGCGGAATACGCTTCCGTTCCCGTTATCAACGCGCTGACGGACATGCTGCACCCCTGCCAGATTCTGGCGGACGCACAGGCAATTCGCGAGCACAAGGGCCGGGACTTGAGCAGCCTGAAACTGGCCTTTGTCGGCGATGGCAATAACGTTTTCCATTCATGGGCCATGTTTGCCGCGCGTGTTCCGATTAATCTGACGTTGGTGTGCCCTCCCGGCTATGAGCCCAGCGAGAAGATCGTGGCCCAGGCCCGCAGTCAGGCGGAAGGCCAGATCGAGATCACCCACGACGTCCAATCGGGCGTGAAGGACGCCGACGCCGTCTATACCGACGTGTGGGCGAGCATGGGGCAGGAAAAGGAGACTATCGAGCGCGAGCGCGCCTTTGCCGCCTACCAGGTGAACGACGCCCTAATGTCGCTCGCAAAGAAGGATGCCCTGTTCATGCACTGCCTGCCTGCCCATCGCGGCAGTGAAGTAACCGACAGCGTGATGGATTCGCCGAACTCGATCGTTTTCGATCAGGCGGAGAATCGCCTGCATGCGCAGAAGGCCGTGCTGGCGACATTGATGGCCTAGAAGTTATTTCGTCTCGTTGGCCCCCTGAATTGCTTCAGGGACGACAGCGTCAGCAGGGACTACAGGAAATATACTGCTGTGGCTGCTGTCTCTGCTGTCCCTGCGACTTGGGCGGACTATCCCACATAAATTCTGGTTACCGATAAATAGACAAGGACCCCCAACCCCCATGGCAAAAGACATCAAGAAAATCGTACTGGCCTACTCCGGCGGCCTCGACACCTCTATTATTCTCAAGTGGCTTCAGGAAACCTATCAGGCGGACGTTGTGGCCTATATCGCCGATGTGGGCCAGGGCGAGGAGACCGAACCCGCGCGCGTGAAGGCGGTTGCCACCGGCGCCTCCGAAGTCTTCGTGAGCGACCTGAAGCGCGAGTTTGTTCGTGATTTCGTGTTCCCCACGATGCGATCCAACGCCATCTATGAAGGCACGTACCTGCTGGGCACGAGCGTGGCGCGTCCTGTCATCGCCAAGGAGCAAATTCGGATCCTGCGCGAGACCGGTGCGGACGCGGTGGCCCACGGCGCGACCGGCAAGGGCAACGATCAGGTTCGATTCGAGCTCACCTGTCTCGCCATGGAGCCCAGCGTTCGTATTATCGCCCCCTGGCGCGACCCGAAGTGGACGCTGAACAGCCGGGAAAAGATGGTGGCCTATGCGGAACAGCACGGCATTGACGTGCCGGCGTCCAAGCGCGAAAAAGCCCCCTACTCCATGGACCGCAATCTGCTTCACATCTCTTACGAGGGCGGCGTGCTGGAAGATCCATGGAACGAGCCGAGTGAAGACATGTTCCTGCTTTCGGTGGACCCGCGCCGTGCTCCCGACGAGCCCACCTACGTCGAAATCGATTTCGAGCAGGGTTATCCGGTCGCCGTGAACGGCGTGCGTATGGAGCCGGAAGTTCTGCTGGCGGAGCTCAACAAACTCGGAGGCGCGAATGGCGTCGGCCGTGTGGACCTGGTCGAGAACCGCTTCGTGGGCATGAAGTCCCGCGGCGTCTACGAGACGCCCGGCGGCACAATCCTGTATGCCGCGCACCGCGCCGTTGAATCGCTCACCATGGATCGCGAAGTCATGCTTCAGCGCGACCAGCTCTCCCCGAAGATCGCTCAGCTTATATACAACGGCTTCTGGTTCTCGCCCGAATTCGACGCGCTCCAGACTTTCGTAAACAAGAGCCAGGAGAACGTTACCGGCACAGCGCGCATCCGCCTCTACAAGGGAAATTGCACGGTCGTCGGCCGGAAGGCGCTGAAGTCGCTCTATGATGAGAAGATCACAACGTTTGAAGAAGACGAAGGCGCCTACAACCAGATGGACGCCACGGGTTTCATCAACTTGAACGCCCTCCGGCTTCGCGTGCGCAACCGCGCGGGGCTCTTCAACGACTGATCGGTTCGGTTTGTATACGCTATATGTTGTGCCCTCCCGGTGCCCGGACCGGGGGGGCTGTTTTTATGGCGAGCAGGGGCGCATTGAGGAGGGGAAGGGACCGGACGGGGGCAGAGAAAGGGTATTTTGGACATTAATTGATTTTCGAGCAGGCTTCATCCGCAAACCGGGGGGCGGGCTTTACCTTTTTATCCACAAGTTATCCACAGGTCTTTCCGCCGCGAATCCATTGCTGTAGTAGCGGAAAGAAACAGTTGTAAAGTGTTTGTTTAAAAGGCTTTGAGGTTGGTGCTAAAACGCCTCCATCGGATCGCCAATTCGTGTCGGAGCCCTCATAAGCCCAAGTAATTAACCATCTTCCGGACAGAATATTCAGCGGAGATGTGGATTGTATGTCGAAAGGTTTACGATGGTGGGGGAGGATAAATACGATAACGGCCGTGCCCGGCGGGGCATGCAACTGAGGAAAGGGACACAAGATGCGGATAATCGCGGGCACGATGCGGGGCCAACGGCTGGAGGCCCCCTCGGGGGACCGGGTTCGGCCTACGCTGGACCGGGTGCGGGAGTCGTTGTTCAACATTCTGGCGCCGCGCATGGAGGGTGCGACTTTTCTTGACCTCTATGCCGGCAGTGGCGCGAATGGCATCGAAGCGCTGAGCCGGGGCGCTTCCCGTGCGGTGTTCATCGATAATCATCCCGAGTCCGCGCGCTGTATCCGCAAGAATCTTGCGACAACCAAGTGTGAAGATCGTGGCGCCTGCATGAGTTACAGGCTTCCGGAGGACATTCGTCGGATTCCGGGGACCTTTTCGCTGATCTTTGCGGATCCTCCCTTCGACTTCACCGACTACGGGGCGCTCCTGGAGGGGATTTCGGCGGCGGACTTGCTGGCGCCGGGCGGTCAACTTATTGTGGAGCATGGCTTCAAGACAGACTTGCCAGAGACGGTGGGGCGATTTCAGCGGCTTCAGGAACGTCGATACGGGAAAACGGAGCTTACGTTTTACGCTTGACACTGTATATGGTATTTGCTACCCTCTCTACGATACAATATGTGGAGTGATTGCGGTTCCCTGGTGGCCCTGTGGGGTTACCCTGATGGCTTCGTCGCTGCGTAATGGACCTTGGAAGGTGGAAAAGCCAATATGCGTTGTCCCTTTTGTAATGATACCAACGGTCGTGTCGTAGACTCTCGATCATCCAAGGAAGGCGACGCGATACGCCGCCGCCGTGAATGCCTCAAGTGTGGTCGTCGATTTACCACCTATGAGCGCATTGAAGAAGTGGCGCAGATGGTCATCAAGAAGGATGGACGGCGCGAGAACTTTGATCGCTGGAAGCTCAAGAGCGGTATATTGAAGGCGGTGGAGAAGCGACCGATCGGCTTGGAGCAGGTGGACGCGCTCATCGATGAGGTCGAGCGCGAGCTTTTCAATTCGACCGATCATGAAGTCAACACCGACGCCGTGGGCGAGGCGGTGATGATCAAGCTGAAGAAGCTGGATGAAGTGGCCTACGTGCGCTTTGCGTCGGTCTATCGTCAATTCAAAGATCTGAACGAGTTTATGGGCGAGCTCAAGAGCATGTTGACCTGATACGATTTAAGAAGAGAAATGAGAAACGCGCCGTCTTTGATGGCGCGTTTTTTTTAAAGGCGGAAAGCGGGGGACGGTCCCGCACGCCCAGTACGATGCCCTCGGTTGGGCGGTCTGTATAAGCGAAGCGCTCTTTGCGGATTTGGAACGCGTGCGTGCAGGACAGTCCCCCGTTACAATTCGATTTGCACCCCCAGCTCCACAACCTGGTTGGGCGGAATGCCGTAGAAGGCCGTGGGTGCCTGGGCCAGGCGCGACATGGTGGCAAAGAGTTGTCCCCGCCAGCGTCTGAGGGAGGACTTCTCTCCTATTAGGATACTTTCCCGCCCCAGATAGAACCCGGTGGTGCGCCGGTCAAACTGGACTCCCTTCTTCGCGGCGAGGTCCAGAATATCGAAAACATGGGGGGATTCCATGAACCCGTAGTGGGCCGTGATGCTGAAAAAGCCATAACCGAGTTCCTGGACTTCCACACGCTCCTCGTCGGGTACATGGGAACGCTCTTCGATTACTATGGAGAGCACGACGGTCTTGTCGTGGACGATCTTGTTATATTTGAGGTTGTGTAGCAGCACCACGGGGGCGACATTCGGCGTGCCCGACATGAAGACGGCCGCGCCATCAACACTCTTGGGACGGTGTCCGTGCATGAAGACGCTTTCCACGAACTTGTCGATGGCCAGGGTACGGTTTTTGAAACGTTCCGACAGGGCCTTGCGCCCCATGCGCCAGGTGCCCATGACGGCGTAGATGAGCATGGCGGCGAGGAGCGGAAACCATCCGCCGTGGGGGACTTTGGTCATCGTGGCGACCCAGAAGGCGAAGTCAATGAGGATAAAGGGACCCGCAACACAAGCGATATGGAGGGGGGACCAGTTCCACCGTTCGCGCATGACGTACATGAGCAAGAGCGTGGTGATCAGCATGGTGGTTGTAACGGCGACGCCATAGGCCGCAGCCAGGTTGCTGGAGGAGCCGAAACCGAGGACGAGTCCGATAGTGGCGAGCATGAGCAGAAAATTGATCACGGGGACGTATATCTGACCAATTTCCGCGCTGGAAGTATGAAGGATGCGCATGCGCGGCAGGAACCCGAGCATGACGGCCTGTCGCGTGAGCGAAAATGCGCCGGTGATAATGGCCTGGGAAGCGATGATGGCGGCGAGGGTGGAAAGGACCACCATGGGATAGAGGAGGAAATCGGGGGTGAGGGCGTAGAATGGATTCGATATCTTCTCCGGTTGGTTCAGGAGCACGGCGCCCTGCCCGAAGTAGTTGAGCACGAGGGCGGGCATGGCAACGGCAATCCAGCCCAATTGAATGGGGACGCGACCGAAGTGGCCCATATCCGCATAGAGGGCTTCACCGCCGGTCACGGCCAGGAATACGGTGCCGAGAATCATGAGGCCGTGCAGGCCGTACTCGGAGATGAAGTGCAGGGCGTACCAGGGATTCAAGGCGAGGAGGACGCCGGGAGCGGAGACAATCGCGCGGGCGCCGAGGAGGCCGATAGCGGCAAACCACAGAAGGATGAAGGGACCGAAGAGCTTGCCGATGCGGGCGGTGCCATGGCGCTGAATCAGAAAGAGCCCGACGAGGATCACGATGGCGATGGGCACGATATAGGGTTCAAAGAGGTGGGTGGCCACTTCGAGTCCTTCGACCGCACTCAGAACCGTGATGGCGGGCGTGATGGTGCCGTCGCCGTAGAGAAGCGCGGCCCCGAAGATGCCCAGGGCAACAAGCACGGTCCGTTCCCCCAAGTTCGATTTCCCTTCGCGGCGGGATACGAGGGCCATGAGGGCGAGAATACCGCCCTCGCCGCCGTTGTCGGCCCGAAGTACATAGAGTACATACTTGATGGTTACGACGATAACCAGCGCCCAGAAGATCAGGGAGAGAACCCCGAGCACATTGCCGCTGGACACACCGAAGCCGTGGGGTCCGCCGAGGGCCTCTTTAATGGTGTAGAGCGGGCTGGTTCCGATGTCCCCGTAGACAACGCCGAGGGCGCCGAGGGTCAGGGGGAGGATGGAGTTGTGGTTATGGTGGTTGGAATGTTTCATGGCGCCTGAACAGGTTGGGAGGAGGTGTGACTCAGCTATCCGCTGTGACTTTCCGCTTGCCAGCGTGGCTTTCGCGCGGTTGGCGCGGTGCGCATTGATGGTTCTTCGGGCGGGACCGGCCCACACGAAATTGCGGGATGGTAGGTCCGTCGCGGTCCGCGAGTCAAATTAATTACCCCTGGGGCATATACTTGACACATAAAGGATTGTGTGGTACAACTACTTTGTCGCGGTGGTCCCCGGGCCGCCGCGATAAAACCGGGCAGTTAGTTGATATGTAAAGTATCGCCGTCGCGAAAACAACCCGCCGCCCAAATCAAGGAGGAAACACCATGCTCACTATCCGCCGCGCCAACGAAAGGGGCCATGCCGACCACGGCTGGCTCGATTCGCACCACACCTTCTCCTTCGCCAATTACTACGACCCGAAGCACATGGGCTTTCGCTCGCTCCGCGTGTTGAACGACGATATCATCCAGGGTGGGGGAGGTTTCCCCTTCCACGCCCACGACAACATGGAAATCTTCTCCTATGTGACCGAGGGCGCGCTGGAGCACAAGGACAGCATGGGTAATGGGTCCGTGCTGCGCCGGGGCGACGTGCAGTTGATGTCGGCTGGTACGGGTGTACAGCATTCGGAGTTCAACCATTTAAACGACGCGCCCACGCACCTCTACCAGATCTGGATCCGGCCCGCGCAGAAGGGGCTGGAGCCGAACTACCAGGAGCGGCACTACGCTGACGTGGAGCTGGCGGACCAACTCAAGGTGATCGTATCGCCCGACGGACGGGATGGCTCGCTGGTGATCCGGCAGGACGCCACGATCTATGCCGGTCGCCTGGCAGAGGGCACGACCGCAACGCTGGAGGTTGCCAGGGAGCGGCATATCTGGGTTCAGGTGCTCTCCGGTAGCGTGACGGTCGACGGCGAAGCGCTGGATGCGGGCGACGCCGCAGCGCGCGCCGAAGCGGGGCGCTTGGAGATCACGGCGTCAACGGATACCGAGGTGTTGGTGTTCGATTTGAACTAGCCTGTCGAATCGGGCCGCCGCGAAGGGAGCTTCGCGGCGGTCCGTAGGGGTTCGAGCGAACGCCTTGTCGGACTTGAACAGAGCCTTTGCAATTAACCGCTCGGAAGCTGGAATTTCGGCGTTAGACTCTTAAGTTGGCCGCAAAAGGGCGCAAAGCGCACAATGAAAAGAGTCTGCACTTTCGTCATGTGTTTCTGCGACCAACTGCTTTCCAGCACTCAATGCGGGAGTATTTCTCTTCTCTCTTCCTTCCGTGCCTTTCCGTGGTCAAGAAAATTGATTGACCACGGAAAGGCACGGAAATACAAGGAAGCTAAAGGGGATGCTCTACACGCGCATCGTCCAAACGACGGTGCGCTCCGCCCGACCGCGTAATGTTTGCCAAGCCAGATACGTGCCGGGCTTGAAGCGGGGCGGGTATTCTGCCATAATTCCGCCGTCATCAATTCTTATCTTTCCGTTCTCGGGAAACGGAGCCTTCATGATCGCGGAAAGGAAACCATGGAAGATTTTGTCCAACTCCACTTTATAGACTACGTCATCATCGGCGTCTATATGGTCGGCACCCTGGCCCTCGGCTTTTTCACCACGAAGTACATCGGGAACGCCGAGGATTTCTTTGTTTCGGGTAAGTCGCTCCCCTTCTGGGCCATCGGCTTCTCCATTGTCGTGAGCGACATCGGCGCGACGGACTTCGTGGCGGTGGCGGGCGCGGCCTTCCGACACGGCGTATCGGCGGCAAACTTCGACTGGATGGGCTCCATGCCCGCGATGGTGTTTGCGGCCTTCATATTCGTACCTTATTTCTGGCGCACGGGCGTGTTTACCATTCCCGAGTTCCTGGGCCGTCGCTACAACACCGCTGTGCAGTTCATTAACGCCACCATCTGGGCGGTCGTACTTTTCCTCGGCCTCGCCATCATGCTGTGGGTGACGGCGGACAAGCTTATGTACACGATCCTCGGCTGGGATCCGTGGTTCTGCGTGATTCTGATGGCCACGGTGACGGGTCTCTATACGTTCTCCGGTGGCATGACGGCAGTGGTCTTCACCGACGTCGTGCAGCTCATTGTGATGTATGTTGGCGGCCTCGGCCTGCTCGCCCTCTCCCTGTGGGAAGTGGGTGGCTGGGGCGAACTCCAAACGAAGATTCTGGCCAAAGGTCCCGAATTCCAGCATCACTTCACCATCCTGCTGCCCCACGATACCACAGGGCCCTTCCCATGGACGGGTATCGTATTCGGCCTGGGCATCGTGATGGCCGTGGCCTACATGAGCGGCAACCAGGTCATCGTCCAGCGCACCCTGGGCGCCCGCACCGAATGGGACGCCAAGGCGGGCATGTTGACCGGCGGCTTCCTGAAGGCCTTCATCCCGCTGATGGTGGCGCTGCCCGGCCTCTGCGCGCTGGTGCTGTTGCCCGAACTTACGATGGATGACGCGGACCGCGCGGTGCCCGCCATGATTCGCGAGCTGCTGCCGTCCGGCTTGCGCGGGCTGATGTTCGCCGCGCTGTTCGCCGCGCTCATGTCGAGTATTTCCGGCACACTCAATTCGGCGACGACCATCTTCATCACCGACATCTGGGGCCAGATCCGCAAGTGGAAAGGCAAACCCAACTACACCGAGCGCCAGGCGCTGAACATGGGCCGGGGCTTCACGGCGGCGATGATCATCATCTCGGCGGTGTTCTGCAAGGTGATTGCGGATCGCGACAGTATCTATGTGTTCTCGCAGACGATTTTGAGCATGTTCCAGGGTCCGTGCTTCGCCATCCTGCTGCTGGGGATCGTCTGGCCGCGCGCGAATCAGTGGGGCGGCCTCGCGGGCCTCGCACTCGGCGTGCCCTTCTGCTTCGTGCTGAACAACACCCCCGGGCTGTTCACATCGGAAAATCCCTTCCTGTTTGTCGCCTGGTGGTCGTTCATCTTCTCCATGATTGTCACCATCGTGGTGAGTCTGCTGACCCCGAAGGATCCCGAAGAAAAGCTTCGCGGTCTGACCTGGAGTTCCGTGGTACACAGTGACGAGGCGCAGGACGCACTTGAAGGGAGGAATTCCTGATGTTTGACGCAATCAACAATGCGGTCGCCGCCTTGTTTGGCGCCGTAGGCGCAGCCTTCACGAATCTTTGTAAGACGGTGTTTTACCCGGTCCTGATCAAGTTCTTCGGGCCGATCAATACCTTTCTTTCCGGCATCTATCAGCCCTGGGCCAATATCTTCGCCATTGGCTTCTTTGTCGGAACCATGATATGGGTGGGCTTTATCTTGAAAGAGTCCTACGTCAACGTGGGCCGTCCGGTGAAGGCGTGGTATACCGATCTCCGTATCTGGACCGCGTGCTCCATGTTGCCCCACATCTTCGTGTACTTCTACTTTTATTGAGGGAATTCGACCATGAGCAAGACCATCGAAAAAGTGGAACCGCGCCATACCGAAAATGAGATGCTGAAGCGGGACGGCGAGACGAGCATGGCCGTAGGGCTCTTCGTTCTGGCGATCGGGTTGCCTGTACTGATTGGCACCATTTGGGCGCTCGATAATCCTCGGGCCGCCATCGTTAACGCCATTTGCGGCGTTGTGCTGCTGGCCATTGGCGCCGGAGCAACCTGGTACGGCTGGGGGCTCTTCAAGCGCGCGGTCGCGAACGAGCGGGCGTGACCGGTAAATTTCTTCCGCCACGCATCGATCTGGAGCATGCCCGCACCAGCTTCCTGTGCCGAAAGACGAGCAACCTCTTCGGCCTGTTGCGGCGCAAGCCCGCGCGAGTGGACGAGTACGGCCAGGCGATCTCTCTGGAGCTAATCTGGATGCCCGCCCGGGCTTATCGCTTCGCCATGATTCACAAGGGCAAAGAAGTACACTCCTGGGTCACCGTGGACGCCAACTTCGGCGGCTTCGCCCTCCTGGGGCGGGTGAAGGAGCTGGTGGACGGCGACCCGGCGGAGGGCGACGTGCTCGACGCCACTTTGGACGAGGCGCGTACGGAAGAGCTCGCCCGGGAGGGCGTGGTGCGCTACATTCTTCGGACGCGGGGCGCGAAGCCGAGCGTGAACGACATCACGGATCGGTTTGCGTACCATGCGCCGGTCTGGGTGTACTACTTCCGCCGTGCGGGGAACAAGCTGGATCTCGCCGTGCTGGACGCCTACAGCGGCGACCCGATGGGGGGCCTGGTGAAACGGGCCATCCTGAACGCCTTCATCGCTCGAAGGGCGGGGAAGTAGCGCAATTTAAGTTCCGTCACCAGAGCGAGGCGCGTGTTGAAGCTTCGCGCCCCGTGCTTTGTTCTGGGCGGCTCCGCCACGCATTGAATATTTCCCTCAGACCCGTGGTATCCTGATTGTGGGCCGTGTACTCGGTTCAGGAAGCGCTAATCGGCTATGGTCGTCGCAACATGCGAGAGGGACGCCATGCAGACCTTCAGGATATCCAAGGTCCAGGAGCAGAGCTACTACGCGATTCGGATCTTCGGCATTGTTCATCTGGTAGCGGTGGTGGGCCTGGTGGTACTGCTTGATGGACCGTCGAACGGGCTGCGGGGGACATCCTGGTCTCTGATCGTGCTTCTTTTTTGCACCATCGCATTCCTGACGGTACGGATTTTTCAGGCGAGGGCGGGGCGGATTCACGGGCACTATGTGCTGACTAGCAATACGCTGGCTATTGTGCTGCCTGGGCAACCGCGCATGTTTGTGCATCGCAACGAATGCACGGGGGTGCTGCCGGGGTCTTGGAAGTTGGTGCTTCGGAATGGAGGACACCTGCCGCTGGGTTCGGTGAGTGCGAAACCGTATCTGAAGGACCTCGTTTCGGGACTGTGCAAAGCCTGGTGGCCGGGTTTTTATGGGACGCCGCTCTGGAGGGGGATTGTGGAAGGCGATCCGGAAGGAACACTTGACCTGATGGTGGATTTATACGGGCGGCCTGATGGGCGCGATCCGCTTCTCGTCTATACCGCAGGCAGATCACACTCGGTCTGACAAATTCTTTCCCTCGCGGTTTGCGCGTTGATTGGTGCCGGATTTGTATTGCTTGTCGTCCAATACTGGGGAGAAATCGTTTCAGGGTATATTTCAGAGGGCGACATGACCGCGCAAATGCTTGCCGTGTTCTGCAGCGCAAGTGGAGTGTTTGCGTCCACGGGGGCGTTGGTCTATATCGTGCGACAGACTTACTTTCAAGACCCAATCAAACTTGCATTTGTGATCTCCCGCCGGAGTTTAGCGATCCTTCACAGTGGAGGGCAGAGGGTCTTTCTTCACTCGGATTCCCTGCAATACTTCAATCGATTGAGTGGACAACTCTACTTTCGCGATGGGGCCAAGCTGATTGTGGCGCCCTACCGATTTGGCAGTCCGTACAACGGTATGCTTCGGCTCCTCCTGACCTCCTGGCGCCCTGAGCGTGGCACACTACCGGAGCACATCTACGGAACGGGCTCCAATCGACTGCTGGGTGTTTTGCTCGGCTGGTTATGCACGTGTAGTTTGCTGAGTTCGTCTATGGTTTTGAGTTGCGGTATCCTGCTCATTTACATGCTTGATTTCATGACAAAACTGTCTGAGCGTATCGATGTTTCTTTACCGACGCCGGGCTCGTCGACGAATCCTGTGGTGAGCGATTTTCATACGCCGGGGTAGGGACAGACGCGCGTTGGGTGGAGCGGTCATGAAGACAAGATTCAAAGAGAACAAGGAAACGATTTTCTTTGTGCTCTTTGCGTTTTCTTGGGGCGAGAAAAAACGCGGGACGGTCCCGCACGCGTGGCGGCCTTCTACGCGTTGACGATTGCTGATGTGGGGCATCGGCGCGGTGCGTTGTTGGCGTGGCCTTGCGTGCAGGACGGTCCCGTCGCGGGTCAATTCAGTTTGGCGAGGAGGCCGATCTGGCCACGATGGTAGGCGTCGTGGCTGACCATGAAGCCGAGGGTCACTTCGACGGAGGAGAAGTAGTCGCGCAGGCGGTCGGGCATTTTGCTGGAGAGTTGATTGGGCAGGGCGTTGTCGTCGAGCTTCGAGAGCCCCGCGATGGCCGCGTCAAAGACCTTGTTGTAGAGCGCGATGATCTCGTCCCAGGCAGGGTATTCGTCCTGGTTTTCCGTTGGGGCTTTTCCACCGGCGAAGTCGGGGGCGAAGGTGTTGCCCTGCTCTTTGGTGAGGAGGGAGTCGCCTTCGAGGATGAACATGACCACGAGGACGTTCATGGTGTTGGCCAGGTGGCCGACGAGCCAGGCGGGTGTGGCCTTGCCTTCCTGGAGTTGCTTGAATCGCTTGCCCTCGGGCACGCCTTCGGCAACCTGAAGCGTGTGTTTGCGGGCGCCCTCGAGCATTTCGGTGTAGAGCTGAATCTTCGTGTTGGACATGTGATTTCCTTGCGTTGATTTCGTTGCGGGGAATCAGTTCAGTTTGCTGAGCAGGCCGATTTGTCCCCGGTGGTAGGCGTCGTGGTTGATGACCCGCTGGAGGGCGGCCCCAATGGTGGGGAACAGTTCGCGGTAGGCGGGCGTCATTTCGCCGGGCAGGGGCTTGTCCCAATCCGTGTCGGCGAGCGCGCTTAATTTTTCAATCGCCTGTGCGCTGGCGGTCTCGTAGAGGGCGACGACCGCGTCCCAAGCGGGGTAATCCTCTGGATTGCTGGTCGGGGGTGTGCCGCCCGCCATGGAGGGGGCGAATCGCTGGCGATCCTCGTCGCTCAGGACCTGGGACTCCTGCAGCATGTATTCGAGGATGACGCGGTCCATCGTGCGCGAGAGATGGCCGAGGAGCCAGATGGGCGTGGCCTTTTCCGCCTGAAGCTGTTTAAATCGATGGGATTCGGGCACATCGTGGGCGGCTTTGAGGGTTTGCGCCCGTGCTTGTTTGAGCAACTCGATAAGAACGGACATTTTGGGGTTGTTCATGGGGTGATCTCCTTCGAAAGTACGCCGTGGCATGCGCACTTAGGATACATTCCGGCGCGGGGGGAAGTGAAGTCAGGGGGGCGAAGGCTGTAGGCTGTAGGCTGGATGGGTCTTATGGGTCTTATGGGGTGGATTGATTGAAGAGGCCCTTTGGATAGGGCCTGCTCATGGGGTATGCTTCTGGGCATGAAAAACTATCTTCAATTTCGACTCTCATATGTGTTTTTTGTCTTGGCTTTTTTGGTGCCTGTCTCCAGTGCATCCGCGTGGCGGGCGGGCGTGGCTTCGGTCGTTATCACGCCCGACCTCCCCGTGCCGCTCGTAGGTTATGGCGGTCGGGACAAACCCTTCCAGGGGGTGGACATCGACATCTTCGTGAAGGCGCTGGCGTTTGAGGATGATGCTGGTGAGCGGGGCGTGATCATCACGGGCGATCTGGTGGGCTTTCAGGCGATCTTTTTTGAAGATTCCTGCAAGCGGATCATGGAGGAATCCGGGTTGACCCGCGCGCAGATCATGTTGAATGCGTCCCACAACCACACGGGGCCCTTGATGAGCCTGAATCCCGATGTGAACGGGAATGTGGCTTATGCACCGTTTTCGGATGCTGCGTCTGCGGAGAACGTGGTGAAGTACACCCGCGTGTTGCAGCAGAAGGTGGTCACAGTCGCGCTGGAAGCTCTGGAGCGTCTTGCGCCTGCGATGCTGGCCTGGGGCGTGGACCGGGTGGAGTTTCCCATGAACCGTCGCGAGGTGACGCCCGAGGGCGTGTGGATGAAGCCCAACCCGAATGGCCCGACGGACAAGCGCGTGCCCGTGCTGCGCGTGACGTCGCCCGAAGGCCAGACGCGCGCGCTGCTCATCGGCTGCGCCTGCCATAACACGGGCTTCACCGGGGACAACAATATCATCACAGGCGACTACGCGGGCTATGCGCAGGAATATCTGGAGCAGCAGTTCCCCGGGTCCACGGTGCTCTTCGCATCGGGCTGCGGGGCGGATGCGAATCCCGAGCCGCGAAGCGATATTCCCGGTGTGCGCAAACTGGGGAGAGACCTGGGTGAGGCGGTGGAGCGTGCGCTGGCGAAGGATGTGCGAACGATCGAGGGCAAGCTCCGCTTCGTGTATGAAATGACGCCGCTGCCCCTGAAGAAACTGACCGTGGAGGAATTGCAGCCCTATGCGGCGCGCAAGACCACGGAAAACCTCATGGCCAAGCACATGATCAGCGTGCTGGAAGCAGGCGGGACCTTGCCGGCGTACTACGATGCGCCCATCGCCGTATGGGCCTTTGGCGACGATCTCACGCTGGTGGGCCTGCCGAGCGAGAGCGTGGCGGAGTATGCCAATCGGCTCTACGCTGATTTGCCCAATGCGCCGCTCTGGGTATCGGCCTATGCGAATGACTTCTTCGGGTATGTGCCCAGCGCGCAGATCGTGCGCGAGGGGGGACACGAGACCATCGGCGTGACCACTTACCTCTGGGGCAAAGACTTGAGCACCCGTGCGGGCTTCTTTTCAGAGGATGTGGAGCGGGTGATGCTGGAGACCACGAAGCGGCTGATTGGGGAGGTGGCGGGGGAGTAGATCGGACCGATCGGACGGATGAGACGGATAGGGCCGATTTGATTCGGCAATCGGTCCTATCCGTCCTGTCCCTCAAACCACCTCATTCGCCCAGACTTGTTCCGGTTCCTGGCGCTTGCGGATGAGCTTCACGCTTCCGTCGAGGGCGCGCAGGGTCTCGGCGCATTCGGGGAAGCTGTTGTAATTCTTCGAAGCCATGCCCGCACAGTAGGCGCCAGCGCCTTCAATCACAAGATAGTCCCCAAGTCTCGCTTCGGTGAGCTCCCGCGCCAGCAGTCCTTCTGGGTTGCCGGGTTCGGGCGTGAGGATGTCGCCGCTCTCGCAGCAGTGGCCGGAGATGAGGTACTGGCCGTGACCGCGCTCGCCTTCGTCTTTCGGCACCACCACGATGGGGTGCTGGGCTCCGTACATGGCGGGGCGAACGATTTCCGTCATGCCCGCGTCGATCTTGAGGAAGGTGTTGCCTTCCGCGCCTGTGTCCACGATATCCATGATGGTGCAGATCAGGGCGCCGGCATTGGCGACGAGATAGGTGCCCGGTTCCACTTCGAGGTGGAGCTTGCGCCCGTGGGTTTCGGCAAAGGCCAGGAAGTCGTGCTTTACGCGGTCGCCGATGACTTGCAAGTCGGCTGAGATCTCGCCCGCCATTCGGCCCACCTTAAAGCCGCCCCCCAGGCTGAGTCGCGTGACCTCGGGCAATTGCTCCACAATGCCCAACGAGAGGCCCGCGCAATGGGCCCAGGTGTCGGGGTCGGATCCCGAGCCGATGTGGGTGTGCATGCCGGTGATGCGAACGCCGCTGGCCGCCGCGATGGCCTTCACCTCGTCAAGGTGCTCATGCCAGATGCCAAAGCTGGAGGAGGGACCGCCGACATTGGTGCGGTTGCTGTGTCCCGAACCGAGCCCGGGGTTGATGCGCACGGATACCTCGGCGCCGGGGAAAAGCTCGCCGTAGGCGCGGAGCTGGTTCATGGAGCAGGCGTTGAAGAGACAGCCCTTCTCAATGAGGGACTTCAGATTCCGGGGCAGTTCCTGGGCCGTGATTTGGATGCGATCAGGGGCGACCCCGGCGCGAATAGCCCGCTCCGCCTCATAGCCGCTGCTGGCGTCGATGTTCAGCCCGGCATCGGT
This sequence comes from Candidatus Hydrogenedentota bacterium, assembly GCA_016791475.1. Taxonomy (NCBI): domain Bacteria; kingdom Pseudomonadati; phylum Candidatus Hydrogenedentota; species Candidatus Hydrogenedentota bacterium. Next base: position 65,391 of record JAEUWI010000004.1, on the reverse strand, counting down.
GAGCACCCGCACAACGGCGGCGGTGGGCAGGGCCTTCATGGCATAGCGTGCGGTGAGTCCGAAAGCGTTGGGAAAGGCGAGTACTTCGGCGGCGCGCTGGCGCAGGGTGGCTTCGTTGTAGACATAGAAGGGGGTACCGAATTCGGCGGCCAGGCGCCGGACTTGATCGGCGGAGAGAAAACGAAGGGATTCCATGGGCGGACTAATCCTTGGCGTCGTTAAGAGCGGGGTGATCAGGGTCGTTGCACTGGGCGGCGCAGACTGAGGTTGGCTTGCCCGAAAGGCGGATTTTATCAACTCGTCGTATGGCATTGCACGCTTTGCCCGGAACCTATGCGCATGTTGATGGATAGAAGGTGCGATGGGGCTTGCTGTCGAGCCCAAAACGAATTGAGGATGCTTCGGGCGGCTTTTTCGGTTGCCCTCACCCCTTCGTGTGTGTTACGCTTATCACACGGTAGATAAAGGACTTAGGCGGCTCCTGGCGTGGAGTCTGAACCCTTGAATTGATCGAAAATGCCCCTTCCTCACACCTTATTCCTGGCCTTGGCCTGTGTCGCTGTTCTTGCGAGCACGGGTGCCGCCGGGGGCGAGGAGCCCGTCACCGATGGCGGACTCACGCTGGAGAATAAGAGCTTCCACGATTTGCCTTTTACCGTGGCGCGCATCAAACTTGGAGAAGAGTCGCTCCAGCTTTTCTGGAAGCGGTCGGACGGCAGGGCGTATCAGAATTTTCACGGCCTGCGGGATGAGCTTAAGGCGCAGGGTCGAGAATTGGTGCTGGCGACCAATGCTGGCATCTACGCGGAAGATCGGACGCCCCTTGGCCTCCATGTGGAGCAGTCGGTGGAGTTGCGCGCGTTAAACCTGCACAAGGGCAGCCAGAGCAATTTTGCGCTGAAGCCGAACGGTGTGTTTTACGTGGACAAGAGCGGCGCCCGCATTCTCACGACGGAAGCCTATCAGGTGGCGATGCCCGCGCCCATACTGGCGACCCAATCGGGACCGCTGCTGGTGATAGATGGCGCCCTCCATCCCAAATTCAAGGCGGATTCCCTTAGTCTTCATCTGCGCAACGGTATCGGGGTACTATCGCCGACGGAAGTCGCAATCGTGATTTCCAACTGGCCCGTAAATCTTCACACCTTTGCGAGTTTCTTCAGCGAAGTGCTGGGCTGCCGGAACGCTTTATATCTGGATGGTTCACTTTCGGGACTTTACGCACCTGCCATCGACCGCGACGGCGCGGGCCTCGAATACGTGGGAATACTGGCCGTGACGCGACCCGCGAAAGCGACTGCGGGGGAGGTCGCCGGTGAGTAAGGAGAAAAGCCACTTCGTTTGCCAGTCCTGCGGCGCCGTGACGGCCCGATGGATGGGTAAGTGTCCAGAGTGTGCGGAGTGGAATACGCTGGTGGAGGAGGTGATCCCCGAGACGGGGGCCCACGAGCGGCCGAGTATCGTTTCCCACAGCAAGCCTATTCCCGTGACCGATGGCACGCACCCGCCGCCCGCACGCATTCCCACGGGGCTTTCCGAGTGCGATCGGGTTCTCGGCGGCGGTATCGTGCCCGGCTCACTCACGCTGGTGGGCGGCGATCCAGGAATCGGCAAGTCCACGCTGATGCTCCAGCTCTCCCAGTACCTCGCGGCGAATGCGGGCAAGGTGCTGTATGTCTCCGGCGAAGAGTCCTTCAGTCAGGCTCAGCTTCGCGCGAACCGGCTGAAATCGGTGCATGACCGGCTTTTCATCTACACTGAGACTTCGGTGAGCAGTATCGCCAAGGAGATACAGAAGGGTGGCTACGCCTTTGTGGTCATCGACTCGATCCAGTCAGTCTACAGCAGCCAGCTCTCCGGGGTGCCCGGCTCCTTGAGCCAGGTGCGCGAGTGCGCCAACGAGTTCCTGCGGCTGGCGAAAGGCCGCAATGTCCCCATTTTTCTCGTGGGCCACGTTACCAAGGACGGCACGATCGCCGGGCCGCGCCTGCTGGAGCATTTGGTGGACACCGTGCTTTACTTCGAGGGCGAAGGACGCCAGGCGCTGCGCATCCTTCGGGGGGTGAAGAACCGCTTCGGCTCGACCAACGAGATTGGCGTGTTTGAGATGCGCGAGAGTGGGCTGCACCCGGTGCCGAACCCCAGTGCGCTGTTCCTCAGCGAGCGGCCCAAGGGGGTGAGCGGTTCAATTGTGATTCCGAGCGTGGAGGGCACGCGGCCACTGCTGGTGGAGGTGCAGGCGCTGGTGGGGGACAGCCACGCGGGCTCGCCGCGCCGGACGGTCACGGGGGTCAATCCGAATCGGGTTAATTTACTGTTGGCGGTGCTGGAGAAGCGGGCGGGGCTACATTTCTCGGACCGGGATGTATTTGTGAATGTCGCGGGCGGCGTGAAGCTGGACGAACCGGCGACGGATCTGGCGGTGGCGCTGGCGCTGGTGTCGAGTTTTCGGAATGTGCCCCTGCCCGAAACCCTGGCCGCCTTTGGCGAGGTGGGGCTGGCGGGGGAGGTGCGCGCGGTGGACATGGCCCAGCAACGGGTATCGGAGGCGGAAAAGTTTGGATTTAATCAGTGTATTTTGCCTCGCGGATGTGCTAGAAACATAGTCGCGGGTGGTGTGCGAATACACCCCGTGGGTGACTTGGAAACCGCGTTGGAAATGGCATTGGAGGCTTGATTTTGGCGGGACGGAAGAAAAAGACCAGTGAAGAGGCCTACCGCGATGCGCTTGTTGTCATTGCGCCGGGTACCACCATACGCGAAGCCATTTCCACCATCATACAGGCGGGTACCGGAGCGCTGTTGTGTTTCGGCCCGCCAAAGCGGCTTTTTGATCTTTCCGAAGGCGGGGTGAAACTGGACGAGCAGGTGACGCCCCAGTTGGTCTATGAACTTTCGAAAATGGATGGCGCAATCATCTTGAATGAAGACGGAAGCCGAATTCATGCGGCGAACCGCTTCCTGAAGCCCAATGCGAAGACCCACAGCGACGAAACCGGTACGCGCCACCGCACGGCGCAGCGTCTTGCCAATCAGGCGAACTGCATGGTCATTGCCGTCTCCCAACGCCGTTCCAGTGTGACCTTGTATGTTCATGATCGCCGCCGCATTCTGGACAGTATCCCCACGCTGGTGAACAAAGCCGTGCAGGCCGTCCAGACGCTGGAAAAATACATCGCCGTATTGAATCAGGCCATGCAGGATCTTACGGTACGCGAATTTCAAGACGTGGTCACCATTTTTGACGTGTGCAAGGCTATCCAGCGCATGGAAATGGTGATGCGAATCGCGCGGGAAATCGAGCCCTACATTATCGAGCTCGGGATTGAAGGTCGCCTGATCGAGATGCAACTTCAGGAGCTGATCCTGCCCGTGAAAGAAGCGGAGCTGGTGATTAAGGACTACCTTCGGGAACGTCCCAACGCCAACTTCGGCACCATTCGCGAAAAAATCAGCGAGCTTCCCAAGACGGAGCTGCTCAATCTTGGCAGCATCAGCCAGGCCATGGGCTATGGCCCGAAATTGCGCAGCGTGGATACCTACCTGAGTCCCCGGGGCTATCGCGTGTTGACCAGCACCCACCGACTCAGCCCCCAAATCATCGACAGCCTCGTGGAGCGCTTCGGCAACCTTCAGCAGATCATCCGCGCGCCGAAGGACGACCTGGTGGAAGTGGATGGCGTGGGCGAGGTGCTCGCGGAGCGTATTCGCGTGAGTCTCAACCTCTTGCGCAACCAGATGATTGTGGATGAACGGAGATAAGCATGCCCCTCGTATCAACTTGTGAAATCAAGGCCCACATGGAAGTGGCCCCCGAGCACTATCGGCTCGTGCTGCACGCTCCGGAAATCGCCGCGCAAGCCGCACCCGGCCAGTTCTGCATGGTGGAAGTGCAGGAGGGGCTTTATCCCTTCCTGCGGCGTCCCATGTGCTTCGAACAGATTTTCAAGGACAGCGTTTCGATTTTGTACAAGGTGGAGGGCGAAGGCACGCGCCTCATGTCCAAATTGACGCCGGGCCAGACGATCAGCATTCAGGGGCCGCTGGGAAAGCCCTTCCCGCTGGACAGCAGTTTCAACCGGCACATTCTCGTGGCGGGCGGTATCGGTATCGCACCGTTTCCCGCGCTGGCCGAGGCGATCATCAGCCAACTCGGCATCACGCCGGAGATTATCATCGCGGCGCGAACTGAATCGATGCTGCTGTGCGAATCCGATTTTCATCAGATGGGCTGCAAGGTCCACCTGGCAACGGACGATGGTTCGGCAGGCGTGAAGGCTTACGCGTCCGAAGTGCTGCGCCAGCTCGATCCCGGCCCCGGCACCCGGGCCTACTGCTGCGGTCCCATGCCCATGATGCGGGCGACCCACGAAGTGAGCCAGGCCCTGGGTATCTCGTGCCTCGCCTCCCTTGAAGCCGAAATGGCCTGCGGCGATGGCGTCTGTCTGGGCTGCGTGGTGGAGGCCAACGTGGAGATCGAGGCCGAACGCATGGTGCGGGTGTGTTACGACGGCCCGGTCTTTGAGAGCACCTTGATCAAGTGGGATGCGTACTGATGCCAAATCTTGAAGTCAACGTCGGCGGCCTGAAGATGAAGAACCCGGTGACCGTGGGTTCCGGGACCTTTGCCTACGGCCAGGAATATGATCGCTATTTCGATATCGCCCGTCTTGGCGCGGTGACGACCAAGAGTCTTTCGCTGGAGCCCCGTGCGGGCAACAAGCCCCCGCGCCTGGTGGAGACGCCCGCGGGTATGTTGAACGCCATAGGCCTCCAGAACGTGGGCATCGAAGCCTACCTTCGCGACAAGGCTCCCTTCTTGCGCGACAAAGGCTGCACGATCATCGGCAACATCTACGGCAAGAGTCCTGAGGACTACGCCATGCTTGCCGAGCGCCTGACCAAAGAAGGCGCGGCGGACGCCATTGAAGCGAACCTTTCCTGCCCGAATGTGCACGATGCCCGCACGGCCCGGGGCTGCACGCTGGTGGCCCAGATTCCCGAGCAGGTCCAGTTGTACACCCGCGCCATCAAGGCCGCGACCAACCTTCCTGTGTTCATCAAGCTTACACCGAACATCATCGACATCGCCGAGCCCGCGCTGGCGGCGGAAGAGGCCGGTGCGAACGCCATTTCCATGATCAATACGCTCCTCGGCATCGGCATCGATCCCGAGACGCGCCGCCCCATCCTCAGCAACATCGTCGGCGGCCTGAGTGGTCCCGCGATCCGCCCTGTTGCGGTGAAGATGGTGTGGGACTGCGCCAAGGCCATCAAAATCCCCATCATCGGCATGGGCGGCATCTGCACGGCGGGCGACGCGATGCAGTTTATCCTTGCGGGCGCCACGGCCGTATCCGTGGGCAGCTACTCCTTCCGTCAGCCCGATGCCGCGATAAAAGTGGTGGAAGGGCTGGAGGATTACTGCACGCGTCACGGCGTGGAGGATCTCACCGACCTGATTGGCGGCATGCGGTTGACGTGATTGGGAACCCTGCGAGGAATGTGGCATCCGCCTTCGGCGGATTCCGCTTGTGATTTCCGCGCCGAAGGCGCGCACAGAGCTGATATGACCGATAAGACGGATAGGACCGATTCATTGTATCCGTCCTATCGGTCCTATCCGACCTACAACAAGGGAGTTCCCAATGCCCGCGTTCGTCATCGCCCTCACCGCGACCCTTCTCGCCACCTTCCCCGCCGCCGCTGAGTTCCGCGCGGCCTGCGTCAAGGTGGACATCACCCCCGACACGCCCCAATGGCTTCACGGCTATGCGCCGCGTCAATCCACCGGTGTCCGCGATAAGATTTACCATCGCATCGCCGCAATGGACGACGGCACGACGGTCTTCTACCTCGTGTCTTCAGACATCTGCACGATCTCGTCCGCCTTCTACCGCGATTTCTGCACGCGGCTGGAAGGGGAGACCGGCATCAAACCCGAACAGATCTGGTGGTCCACGACACATACCCATTCCGCGCCCCATGTAGGTCCGCAGGAATTAGGCACGCTCTTTTTCGGTGGATCGCTGGGTGATCGTTCAACGACTGAGGATACAGTCTACTGGGAAAAGGTAAACCAGGGCTTGATCGAAGGCATCAAGGAAGCCCACAAGAAACTGGAACCCGCCCGGCTCGGTATCGCCATCGGCGAGGCCCAGGCGAACATTAATAGACGTGAAGTGCGGGAGGGCAAGACCGTCCTGGGTGAGAACCCCGACGGCCCCACCGATCGCCAGCTCGGGTTGATCCGCTTGGAACGTCCCGATGGCAGCCCCATCGGCCTTATCGCCAACTACGCCATCCACGGCACCTGCCTGCATGGCGGGAACACCCAGATCACGGGCGACGCGCCCGGCTGGGCTTCAAGCTATGTCGAGGAAAAGCTCGGTGTGCCCATGCTTTTTATCAACGGCGCCGAGGGCAATATTGCGCCCCATCCTACGGTAGGCAATGATCCCAATGACCCGCGCATCAAGAGTTTCGACGAAACCCTTGGCGCACCCATCGTGGCGCTCAACAGCACCATCGAGGCCACCACGGGGGATATCAAGCTGGCCACTACCCGAATCTTGATCGATACACCGCGCAAGCCCGGGCTGGGCTGGCTCGATACCCTGGCGGAATTCGCGTCGACGGGGTCCGATGGCAATTCCCTTGTGCGGGTTCCGGTTTACACCCTCACCATCAACGGCGACACCGTCATCTGGGCCGCCCCCATCGAACTATTCTGCGAGATTGCGCTCAATGTCCGCGCCGCTTCGCCCTTCAAGAACACCTTCTACTTCGGCCTGACGAATGGTTCCCTGCTCTACATGCCCACGAAGGCTGCCTTTGCGGAAGGGGGCTACGAGCCCAGCGTGTCCGTGTTTACGGAACAGGCCGAGGCCGACTTTACGGTGGGGGTGACGGGACTGCTCAAGGAGCTGAGTGCGGGCTAGCCTGTCCGCGCTTTACTCCGCCGGCGCGGGCACGGGAATCGCCATCTCATACCGGCTGCGTTCCTTGTTGAAAAGCCGGACGGGTTTCATGGGCTTGCCTTCGTAGAGGTAAGTGCCGTCCTCACGGATTTCGCGGGCGTCGATTTTGACCGCGTTTACCTTTGAGTTGGTTTTCCTGTCGAGATAAGGCGCGGACTTCGCCTTGAAATCCTGCTGCCACTTGATGTCCTTTGCCTTTTCCTCTTCTTTGGCCTTAACCTCGGCTTCCTTTGCCACTTCCAGCGCCTGATTCTGGGTTTCCTCCTCCTGAATCTTGCGGTCCGCGAGCGATTTCTCCAGAACTTCCACGCGTGCGCCCAACTTCTCGGTCGCCTCACGGGACACTTTGCCCGAAACAGAGAAACGGCTCAGCGGATACGTCTGGATGAGGTTGCCCGAGGCGTCACGCACTTCGACCGTACCATCGGAGGTCCCGCGGACGGAAAGGGCCGATGTGCCGTCAGCGCGCCCTCCTTGCTCGCGCAGGACCAGCGTGTGGAGATCCACGTCGGGGAACGAAGTGTCCTGGCCAGATTCGGCGGAATTCTTCGGGGCGGACGGGCTTTCGGGGGCTGGTGGCTGGGCTCCGACTTGAAACACGATGGCAGGTGCCAGAAAGGCTGCCCAAAGACCCAACTTGACGGTACCTATTCCCTGGAATGTGACTGGTTTCTTCATTGGAAATCTATCTCCTTTGATTGGGATTTGCTTTCCATCTGACCAAATTTTGTACTCGGTAATCATACAAACGCAACTTTTGATTTGCGCTGTGGCGTGGAAAAGGGGTCTTGCTGCCCCCGGCGGCGACGAAGCGGTTCCTATAAAGGGTTCGTAGACGATACAAGCCTGATGTGGTACGCTCTTGATATCGCAGAGGAGTGTTCCGGACTAATTTCCAGCAGGGAGAAAACATCATGTCGTCTCGAGGTCGCCTGATTGGTGGAATCATCAATTTTGGATTTACAGTTGCTCTAGTCTGCAGTGGTACGGTGGCGGTGGCGGAACTTCCGCCCTTGATGGCGCCAACAACTACCGTGGAAGCGCACGGCATATCATTCAACATCTGGTATCTGGATATTATCAACGATTCGGACGTGGGCTTTGACGATACGGATACTGGCGCGGCTGCCCAGGAGAGTTTGCATGCTGTATTGGACTATATTGCGGACGTATTGAACGTTGAAGGGACACTGGATGTGCTCGTTGAAGACTCGGGGCTAAGTGGAAACAGTGTTCCGGTGTATGCCGACACGCTCTTTGTAAACGAGCCAGGCTTCAGCAACGGGACGGCCTACGAACGAATTCAAACCGGGGAGAAGGCCTTCCCAAGTTACGAGGAGGTCACTATCCGCGTGGATTTCGGGTTCCCCATTAATCGGGGCGCGGGCGAGCCCGACGCGGAAGAATTCGATCTGCGCAGTCAACTTCTTGCAGAGCTTTCCCGCGCCCTGGGCTTTTTTTCCCATGCGTCCTCCACAGGTTTCTCGGTGCGAGGCGGTGGGATACACTCCGTTTGGGATTCGTTTATCGTCAATGGAGCGGGTGAAAACCTCTTCGGCGGCGAGCCGCCCACCTTTCTAGGGACGCTGGGGGACCTGTCAAACGGCGATCTCTACTTTTCCGGACGCAATGCCGCAGCCGCTTATGCGAAGGGGGGCGGCGCACTTCCACCGATTTATGCGCCGATATTCTTCGCGGGCGATCTCAGTCTATCGCGATGGGATGCGGACCGGCTGTCGGTAGAGGCTGTGGCTGTACACACCTACGATACCGGTGTCGTCCGACGCGAGTTCGCCGCCTTCGAGGTCGGAGCCCTGATCGATCTCGGTTGGGCCAACGCGGCCCCGGCCGATGGCAGCGGTTCGGGTGGTGAAGGAGAAGGAGAAGGTGAAGGTGAAGGTGAAGGTGAAGGTGAAGGTGAAGGTAGCGGTTGTTCCGGAGCGAAGCTGACTTCAGTGAACGGGTCCATCAACTTGGCAGACCTGCTGCTTCTTGGAATGTCGCTTTTGACATTGTCCGTAGTAAGCCGCAATGGCTCAACTTGAGCTTGGGCTGTTTTGATATAGAAAAGAGATAGGCCGTGGGATGGCGATTGCCCTTCGCCCAGTCCAGGGTCTTTTTGTGACGCCTGCTTCCTCCGTGTGGCTGCGGACCCGCAATCCCATTTGGGCAGCGCCGCGCACCCAGCCGCCTTCCCATGCTATAATCGCGGCTCCAACCAACCTACGGGAAGACCTTACCTTGTCCAAGCAAACTGAACTGATTACTGTCCTTGATGTCGATACGCGGGAGGAGGCTCTGGCCATTGTTTCGGCCTGCGGCGCCTGCGCGTGGTTTAAAATTGGCTCCCAATTGTTCACCCGCTGTGGCCCGGCGATTGTCGCCGATGTGCTGGCGCTGGGTAAGCAGGTTATGCTGGACCTCAAGTTTCATGATATTCCCAATACGGTGGCCCACAGCGCCAGCGCGGCGGCGGCGCTGGAGGTGGGGCTGTTCACGCTTCATGCCTCGGGCGGGCGCACTATGATCGCGGCGGCGCGGAAGGCGGTGGAGGGGACGCCTACGCGGATTCTTGCGGTGACCGTGCTCACCAGCTTCAGCGATGCCCAACTTCGAGATGAGGTGGGTTTCCATGAGACGGCGGCTGAGGCGGTGCCGCGTCTGGCGAAGCAGGCGGTGGAGTCGGGGGCCCACGGCATCGTATGTTCGCCCCAGGAAATCGAACTGGTGCGGGCGGCGGTAGGCCCTGAGCCAATCGTGGTGACGCCGGGCATCCGTCCTGCCTGGTCAACCAAGGACGATCAGGAGCGCATCATGACCCCGGGTGACGCGGCTCGTGCTGGCGCTTCGATGATTGTGGTGGGTCGTCCTATTCTTAACCATGCCAACCCGGCGGAAGCGGTCCGCCTGATCCACGAGGAGCTTGCCCAATGACCGAAGCGGAAGTGTTTGATTATTTCAAGAAGGCGGGCGCGCTGCTGGAAGGCCACTTTATCTATGCGAGCGGGCGCCACGGGCGTCAGTTCCTCCAGGCGGCGCGGGTGCTTCAGTATCCGGAGTACACGGGGCCTTTGTGTGTGGCCATGGCGGATTTGTTTCGCAATGATAATGTGCAGCTCGTGGCGGGTCCGGCCACGGGTGGGATCATACTGGCCTACGACACCGCGCGGAGCCTGGGGGTGCGGGGCGTATTCGCAGAGAAAGAGCCCGACGGCACGATGGCGGTTAAGCGGGGTTTCGCCATACCGAAAGGTATCCGCGTGCTGGTGGTGGAGGACATCGTGACCACCGGCGGCTCCATCATGAAGACCATAGAGCATTTGGAAGCGCGCGGCGCGGAGATCGTTGGCGTGGCGGCGCTGATTGATCGCAGCGGTGGCAAGGTCGATTTCAAGTATCCCTACCGTCCTGTAGCTCGACTGAATATGGAGAGCTGGGCACCGGACGAAGTACCGACCGAATTGGCGGCATTACCCGTGATGGAACCAGATGATCTGGTGATTTGACCGTCGTTTGTTTGTGATTGATTAGCAGGATGAGGCTTTCGGGTCTTGTCCTGTTTTTGTTTTGTGGGGCGAGGGCAATCACAGAATATTCAGTGACAGCAGCGACGACAGTAACACATCTTTTTCGCTCTGCCGATGATCCCTGCCGACTCTGAAGACGGCCCAAACTCCGTTTCGATTCGTCGCCCGTGCGCATCCAGCTTACCACGCTGTGTCTAAGGCCAGCGCAGATTACACAGCGGTAGGATTTGTAACGGGCAAATGACACGGGTTTTCGGATGCAGAGCGGTCAAATGCCTGAAAACATTGGGGAATTGGCTGTTCTTGCGATTTTGGCACGGGCGTTGCATATAGTGTTGCATGGTCGACAGCGGCCAGCAACTAAGCTTGAAAGTTTAAATGCGATTCGTTGAAAGACCAAAGCCTCCCATCGCTTTGGCCGGACTGGGGAGCCCCCGACCTCCCCGGTCCGGCCGGAGCACATAAAGTTGGATCTCTCGGTACCGCAAGCGTCCAGGAAGCGCTGTTGTCCTGCTTCCTGGGCGCTTGGCGGACCGGCTACTGGCCGGGTCAGGGCCGAAATTGTTTGGCCCGGTTTGACCCATACAGTGAAATAACATAAAGAGAAAGCTACCATGAAATACGGTTACCTGATAGACATGGATGGGGTTATCTACCGCAGCAACGACGTTATTCCCGGCGCGGTGGCCTTCATCAATCGGCTGGTGGCTGAAAACGTTCCCTTTCGATTTCTCACAAACAACAGCCAGCGCACGCGGCGCGACATGATAACCAAATTGAATCGCATGGGCTTTCACGTGGGCGAAGAGCACATCTACACGTGCGCCATGGCGACGGCCCGCTATCTGGCCCATCAGAAGCCCAACGGCACCGCCTATGTCATTGGCGAAGGGGGATTGCTGAACGCCCTTCACCGCAACGGCTACGCCATCGTGGATCACGACCCGGACTACGTGGTCGTGGGTGAAGGTCGCACGATGAATTTCGAGGTGATCGAACACGCCGTTAACATGATTCTTAAAGGCGCCAAACTTGTGGCGACTAATATGGACCCGAACTGCCCCACCGCCAGCGGGACCCGTCCCGGCTGCGGGGCTATCGTAGCCATGTTGGAAGCCGCCACCGGCGTGAGCGCCTTCAGTGTGGGAAAGCCCAGTCCGATTATGATGCGTGCCGCTCGGATAGAAATGGGATTACGCGCGGCACAGACCATCATGATAGGAGACACCATGGAAACGGACATCCTCGGCGGCGTGCAGTTGGGCTACAAGACGGTACTCGTCCTCTCGGGAGGCACGGGGAAGTCGGACTTGAGCCGCTACGCGTACCAACCGGATGTCGTGGTGGATTCCATCGCCAATCTGGACACGTCGGCGTTCTTCCTTGAGCACGTTCCGGCGCTGGCGGAAGCGAAGAAAGCAGCCATCTGACCACAGGCCGAGGCCTGGAGAAAGTTTAATACAGTTTTCAACGGCGCCCGGGGTTTTTTAACCAGGGAACTAACACTGCCTTGCTGGCGGGATTGCTCTCTCCTCCCGTTAGTCCACTCGATACCCTGGCTAAAATTCATGCGCGCATTGCAACGATGCGACTTGTTTGCCCAATACACAGCTCATCCTTCCTGCAGTACCCCGGGCGCCGTTCTCTCCCCTCAAACCCGCGCCGTCGGCCCACCAGCCGACGGCGCTTTTATGTGAGGGGTCTTGGGGGCGGGCGTGTGCGCGTGGCTGCCTGCACCAACCCAAGCGGAGCCTGTTGCTGCCCCTCAGGCACTCCCGTCCATTCCTTGACATTGCACCGAACTAACCGTTAGCCTCATACCTGCACGTTATCGGGAACAGGGAACGTTGAATGCCGCAGTGGGCGGTTAGTTTTAGGAGGTTTCACCGGTATGATCGAAAGGATTACGATCCTCGGTGGGAGTAGTGTCTACACGCCCGAACTGGTCCTGTCCATTATCTCGAAGAATCTGAACGTCAAAGAAATCGTGCTCCTCGGCCAGGAGGGCCGCAAGCTCCAACTGGTTGCCGGTTTTTGCCAGCGGCTGATCAACAAGAGCGGATTTCCCGCGAAAATTATCGCCTCCACCGACGTGAGGCAGGCGGTCACCGGGGCGAAGTATATCCTGAATCACATCCGGGTCGGGGGCATGCAGGCGCGAATGCGCGACGAAATGCTTCCACCGAAACTTGAGATGGTGGGGGACGAAAACCTGGGGGCGGGCGGCTTCTCCAACGCGATGCGGACGCTGCCGGTGATTTTCGATCTGGCCCGCCGCATCGAAGAGGTCAACCCTGGGGCGATTTTCATCAACTTGACCAATCCGATGGGGATTGTGGTGGAGGCGCTGATCAAATATTCCAACCTGAAGGTCGTGGGCGTTTGCGATCTGCCCGGCACCTATATGCGTAAAGTGGCTCAGGTACTTCAGGAGCCCGTGAGCAGCCTCAAGTTCGATTACGTGGGGCTCAACAATCTGGGGTGGTTTCAGGACATCAAGCTGGATAAGCGCAGTTGCATGAGCCGTGTGCTGGAGATGCTCGAATCGCAGACCGAAGACGGGTTTGACTACGAGCTGATCGAGTTGTTCCGCATGATTCCCACCCGCCAGACGGGTACTTATTTCCGTCGCGCGGAGATTCTTAAAAAGCAGAAGGCCTGTTCGCGCTTCCGGTCCGAAGTGCTCCATGAGGCGGAGCAGCGTATCCTGAAGCTGTATGAAGACGAGCATCTCTACGAGATACCGGATCTCACGCGCCAGCGCAACGCCGTGTGGTACGAGGAGACGATCCTCCCCCTTATCGAGGCGCTGGAGGACAAAGCCGAGCACAATATTATATTATGTGTAAAGAACGGCGGTTGTATCCGCGATCTTCCCGACGATAGCAGTGTGGAGATCCCCACGATGGTAAGCCAGCGGGGGGTGGAACCGCAGATGGTGGGCAACCTTCCACGGTTCCTGAAGGGGGTCTACCTCGCATTGAAGGAGAGTGACCGTCTTACGGTTGAAGCCGTGAGGCATAAGAGTAAGGACTACGCGTTACAGGCCCTCACGATTAATCCATTCGTGCCTTCCCTGGAAACGGCAAAAAAATATCTGGAGCGAATAGTAAAAGATGAACACATTGAATTGCATTGACCCAACCCCGGCGGTGCGGCGCGTGGCTTTTGCGCGGACGGTTCGGGCTCTGGCGGCGGCGCTTCTTCTTTCGGCCCTGGCCATGGTTTCGGCCGCGGCCCTGGAGGTGAAAGGCGGCGATGGCAACGTCAGTCTGAGCAATATCACCGGCACGCCGACCCTGGTTACAGTCGTGCTGAAGGGCGGCGCAAAGGATCCCAACCTGCAGGTGGTTGAAGTCGTCGGTGAGACGATCAGCTTCACCTCGGAACGGGGAGATCGCGTGAACTATCAGAGCGGCGATATTGACCACCTGGCCATCCAGGGCAGCGTGGTTGCGCGTGTGGCCCCGGTGGTTACGAGCAACGTCGCCCTGCGCCCGGAGGACCAGCGAATTGTGGATCAGGGCACCACGCGCGTGGCGGAGCTTTTCCAGAACAGCAAGGACAATCAGGATCTCCGGATTCGCGCCGCCGCGTATATGGCGGCCGATGGCAACAAAGAAGCGGAACAGTACTTGATTTCCCTTGCGGAATCGAACAATCTTCAGGCGCGGATTGATGCCGCCCGGGGCCTATATCTCGCCGGGAAGCCCCTTCCAGGTACGGTAATCAAGGACGGGCTGGAGAGCAACAATCGCAATATTCGCGCGGCGGCCGCGGAGCTTGCGGGCCTTTTCAGGGACGAGAGCGCCACGCCGGAATTGATGACCATGCTGAATGATCGATCGGCACAGTTTGCCGCGCCCGCCGGTGTTGCCCTGGCGCGGCTGGGCAATCGGGAAATCATCCCCCAGCTCTTTTCCATGCTCGGAAGTAACAGCGACGAGAAGAACCATGCGGGCGTTCAGGGTCTAATCATCCTCGGCGGCGCCGATCTTATCGAGACGGCCAAATACCGGCTCAAGGAGGTCGACGGGTTGGAGCGCTATCGCCTTATTTATGTGCTCTTCCGTCTCGGCGACGAGGTTGGCCGTAAAGAGGCCATCCGTGTGTTCAACGAAGAGCTTACGATCAAACCGGAAGCGGCGCTGGTGCTTGCCGCCGACAAGTACTGGGAAGCCACCCAGTATCTGCAGGAACGCCTGAAACGCCGGGAAGACGCGACGCCCGAAAACTTGAACTATCGCGCGCGTAATGCCAGCGCCATCATGGCCGGTGGCGACCCCTCGGCCGTGTATGTGTTTCAGGAGTTGCTGCGCTCGGACAGCGTGGACTCGAAGATTCAAGTGCTGCGGCTGATCGGTGATTCAGGGGATCGCTCCCTGTTGAAGCTGATGACCGCGGCCATTGACAACACGGACACCAACGTTTCCATCGAGGCTGCCAATGCGGCCCTCGCCGTGGCCAATCCCGGTTTTCGTCAGCGCTTGAAGGACTTGCGGCTTCAACCGTGAGCCATCGCATCCGGCTGCTTATTGACGGGCGGGTTCAGGGCGTGGGCTACCGATACAGCGCCTGCGCCGAAGCCCGCCGGTTGGGACTCGACGGATGGGTCCGGAATCTCGGCAATGGTCAGGTGGAGCTGGAGGCGGAGGGAGACGAAGATGGCCTGGAGCAATTGACGCTTTGGTGTCACCGAGGTCCGCTCCTTGCGGAAGTTCGTCATGTAGAGGTTGTTGCGCGCGATTCGGGCGAGAAGCGGTACAAAGGCTTTCTAGTCCGTTGAGTGCGATTGAAGTTAAACAATTTATCTGGGACCTCCCGGCTCCCGCTTGCGGGCGCCGGGAGTTTCGTTCCCTGAGCGCGGTGCCGCGACGGTGGAGACCCTTTTGCGGGGTTTGCTTCGCGGAAGCGTCCGATCTCTTTATGTGTAAGGCCCAATGAACATTAAACTTGTGGAACTCCGACGACAGCTCTTCCAGGCGAAGAACAAGCTCGAAGAAGACCTTCGCGCGCTGGACGAAGTGAAGGTCCTGCTGGTGAAGGCCGACGAGCGCCGGCTCAGCGAGCCCCAGGACGCCCGAAAGTGGAATCGTGTTCTGGAGAATCTGGAGAACTCGCTCGACCATACGCGTGCGCGTTGCGCCTATTCCCAGGCGATTGTCACGCAGCTTGCTCAGGAGTGTGCGGAGTTCGAGCGTTCCCTTGAGGGCGTCGTTCCTCCCGTCGCGGTCCCACCGCTGAATACGGAGGCCCTGCCGGTTTCGGAAGCGGAAGAGTGGACCGCCACGATGGAGACGGTCGGCTCTCTTACTTTGGAAGAGGCGAGTGTGCTCCAGAGCAAGATCGACGCGGGCGAGATTCACGACCCATCCCTGGAGGCGGGGCTGACCCTGGCCAACCAGATGCGCCACGAGCCTGAAGCCGAGAGTCACGTTCCCGAGGCGCGCCGGCAGTTGGTCCTCAGGGCCGCCATCGACAAAGTGGGCAAGCAGGCCTTCGACGAGATGACCCTGGACGAGATCAAGCTCCTCATGGCGTGCCATTCTCTGCTCACCAGCCGCCTGGAACCCACAATGCGGGATCAGCGCCTTCGCCGTATTCTGGATGGGGCTATCAAGATCCTCCAGAAGCGAAAAGATACTATGGAAGGGCTCTAGCTTCGGCCTTTTTCGCCTCGGCGGTCAAATAATTGCATCCGCTGCGCCAAGGGTTTATTATAGCCCCGGTGTTTCCTGTCTGGAATCCGCCCGCAGCGCCTTCCCCGTTTAGAGTCCCAGTTAAGCGCTGTCCCGTCCATTTCCGCTTCATGCAAGTCTTTATGCTTGTCATGACGTGCGGGGCGTTGAACCGACAGGCGTTGCAGCCCATTGAGTCTCGATACCAGGAGAGAATAGTGCCCACGGTTTCCACACAGCAGTCATTTACCCGCGACGACCTCATTCTGGCAGGGAAAGGCGAACTTTTCGGTCCCGCCGCTCCCCGGCTTCCCCTGCCCAACATGCTCATGATCGACCGGGTCACCCATGTTGACCGGGACGGTGGCGCCTACGGCAAGGGACTCCTGGTTGCGGAACTCGACATCAATCCCGATTTGTGGTTTTTCGGCTGCCATTTTGAGACGGACCCGGTGATGCCGGGTTGCCTGGGCCTCGACGCCATGTGGCAACTCGCGGGCTTCTACATGGGCTGGGCCGGCCACGAGGGCAAGGGCCGGGCGCTGGGTGTGAAAGAAGTGAAGTTCACCGGTCAGGTGCTTCCCACGGCGAAAAAGGTCACCTACCGCATCGACATCCGCCGCCTGCTCGCGCTGAAACTGACCATGGTCGTCGCCGACGGCAGCATGGAAGTGGACGGGCGCGAGATCTACAAGGCGAAAGAACTCAAGGTCGGGCTCTTCAGCAGCACGGACGGATTCTGACGTTTCGCGGATACCCGACGCCCTCCAGTGCTTGCCTGGATTTCGAATGCCTTTGAGGCCACTCGTCATTTTCACGATTTGTAACTGGAGACACAGCTCCAAGTTAGCTGTACAAGGCAGATCCGCTTGGAATGGAGTTGTCGGGTTCGGGAGATGGAGTTTCCCCGCCACATAATCCGGACAATTCTATGACTGCCTTTGGTTGCCTCAGCGATCTCCCGCACTCCAGGGCACGGCAAGTCCCAGATCTTCCGGCGGCGCGTCGATGTAATAGAGATCCATCTCAACCCAGCCGTTGCCGCCGGGCATGTCGTCCAGATAGACACGTGCGGTGTAGCCATTCTCCTCGCCGGGCTGCTCCATGACAAAGGGGTGAAGGGGGCGGGACTCGATATTGACGGGGATTACGGTGACATTGTCGTCCGGGAGGGCGGCGATAGACGTGAAGTCCTTCACCTGCGCGCCGTCCCACTGGATGTGATCGATGGTGTATTCGGCTCCGCGAAAGTTCACGATATCCCGGCCGTCAATCAAGACTCTCATGTGGGCAAATTTGACGGCGTTGTCTTTGTTATCGGCCAGGACTTTGGCATAGAGGGCTTGTTGGGAAGCGATGGTGCTCTCTAACGCTGAGCGGGTCGGGGCGGCCTCGAGCGCTTCGCGTGCGGCATCCACATCTTCGGAGGCCGCGGCCATGGCCTTCATCAGCTCTTCAATGCCCCAGAGTTTGTACGTGTAGCCCGGCACGCCCTGGAAGGCTTCGCAGGTCTTCCGTGTCTCGTCCAGCGTTCTGTCGAGGCGTTCTTTCCGTCCCTCATCCGGACGGTCCATGAAATCAAAATAGGCGAAGATCGACTCCACATAGCGCTGGTTCGTTTCGATGAGTTTTCGCGTCATGTCGAGCCGGGATTGAATGGACTCGCCCATGCTTCGGTCTTCAAGGGTTGGCTTGACGGTCTCAAATTTGGCGAACATGGACTCGGCGACCTCGCGGCCATTCTCGATAGATTCAAGGGTCTCCCGCTTCCATGGCTTGCAGCGCAGGTAGATCTTCCTAAGCCACTCCAAATGCTCCCGCCCCCCGTCAATATTGGGGTATCCCTGCACGGGAAACTCGCCGACGCGCATGTGGTAGTGGGAATTGAACTGGCCATAGGAAATGGGTTCGATGTGCAAACCATATTGATAGGCTCGGGGAGACAGAAGGTAGAGATCCGCCATACCCTCCGAAGCGTTCGGTCCGAAGTGGATGGCGCAGAAGTCCCGGGCAATCTGCTTGATGTCGTCGTTGGGATCCCACATCAATCGGTAGAGAACGTAGGAGTAGGCCTCGCGCGTACCCCATCCATCGCCCTGGACACTGGCGAGGGCGGCGGCCCCTTTTAGATTAGGATGTTCGGCGAGGAGAAAGGTCTGCAACCCGCCCTGAAAATACTGGCCGGAAAAGGTGGGAAAAAGATTGGACTTTCCGCCTTCATAGTAGTTCATGGTTTCAAAGAGTACGATGGCGTCATGGTGGGATTGGTTGAAGGTGGGGTTGTAGGGCTGGAACCACCAGCGATCCGCGCGCGTTACCTTTGGCATGACATAGAAATTTCTTGTGGGGATCTCGTCGGTAAATATCTCGCGAAAGACGGCCGGCTGTGTATGTACTTCGTGATCCACGAGGCTCCACGTGAAGTGGAAGTATTGCTTGTCGTATTCCTCCGCCACGACCTCATGAACCTTCTTTACGAAGGTGCGAAATCGCTTCGGGTAAGACCAATCCGCTTCGGGAGTTTCGTGCATGACGTCATAGGGCAGATAGTTGTCCCAGAATCCCGAGATGTCGTCGTTGCAGATCTCCACACCATCCAGTTCCGGCAGGGCGGTGAAGAGCATGCGGAACTTGTCCTGGACCGCATCCCAGAATTTTGGGTCGTTCGGGTTGAGTGTGGCCCCGCGACTCTCCAGCAGAGAGGGGTGATAGGTAAACTCATTCGCGAAGCTGAAATACTTCATATGCATCGCGTGGGCATAGGCGATGAGTTCACGGGTCTTCTCTCGATTGGCGGCGTTGATCGACGCCTCCGGTTCCGATTCCCAGGGCACCAGATCGAGAATGGGCATGCCTGGAACCCAATTGATGCTGAGTCGAAGGGCCTGCTGGATTTCTTCTCTGCTGGATCCTCCCGAGCCGAAACGGCCCCAGGCGCCGCCCAGCCGTACCTTCATGGCGGGTTCCCGGGTGACGGCGACGCTGTCTGGAATACGGCGGTATACACGCAGGCGGTCATGGAGCCAATAGAGCCCGTAGACCGTGCCGATGGTATCGCGCGAGGCAATGGCAAAGCCCCGGGCACCGGCGTTGTCAAAGGGGACGATGGTGTAGCCCTGTCCGTCTTCGGGCGGACTAAGGGGCGTCAGCGTTCCCGATTCCGTAAGGGAGGCCGCCCGCGCGTTGACCTCCGGTCCACCGACCAGGACGACATTTCCGGCCACGGTACCGTCATCATCTGCGATGGTGATGGGAATACCGAAGCGGGGTCCGGTCGCCTGAAGGTCGGCCAGGACGACCTTCATGGCCTCGTCGCTCTGCAGTTCGGGGGAGACCACAATGGTCCACGATTCGGCATGGACCAGTGCGCCCGGTACCGCGAGAGACAGGAGAAAAAGGGCGAATACGATGGCATGGGGCGTTTTGGCCCTGTACGATCTGGCCATATTCAAACTCGTTTCATTTGCGTGACAGGTGTTCACACGTTTCAAGAGGACCGCGTCTGCGGAGACGGCAAGCGCGGCGTGCGCTCAGGTCCCGACGGGCCTGAATCGGCGCGCGGTAAATTCCAGGAACCCGACGCTGGCGATAAAGCCCAGTGAGGCAATAATGAGCACGGGGCGGGGCAATCCGTTCGCTTCGAAATGTTCCAGTTGGAGAATCCGGCCGACGGCGGTCGGCATATGTTCACTCGTGAGCAGGATGGCAAAGCTGTTGTTCATCAGGTGAACGACCATGGCGGCGTAGATGGATCCGGTACGCACCGTGAGATAGGTGAGCACCATACCCAGCACCGCGATAGGGGGAATTCGGAATACGTCCAGATGGAAGAGCCCAAAGAGGGCGCCCACCAGTATGATGGCCGGCCAGGCTCCAAGCCGTTGCCGGAGTCCCGAGAGGATTGCGCCGCGGAAGAGCACCTCTTCGCATATGGCCGGAGAAACGGCGGCGACGAAGAGGAGCAACAGGAGCTGTGAAACGCTGCCATCGCTGCTGAAAAGCTGCCCCATGGCCTCCTGGATTTCTTTTGGCATCGGGAGGACCTTGTTGAAGAGGTAGCTTAGCTGGATGACGAGCACGATGGAAAAGAAGCCGATACTCAGGGAGCCCAGAAAGCCCCACCAGGGCAATCGGCGCAGATTCAGCGCGGCGCGAAAATTGACCTTTCCATAGCCCAGGAGGATGAGTATGGGGGCGAAGAGGAGAAGCCATTCGGTGATGAGGAGGCCCGGAAGCAATCGCCAGGACTGCACCGTGCTTCCGATGGTGAAAAGCACGATCAGCAGAACCGTGAATAGCCCCATGGCCATGGACGCGGTGAGGGTTTCACGCGGGCGGAATTCGCTCCGCCGCCAGGTGAGGGGAAAACCTTTCTCCTCGGAGAGGATGACCTCTTCGCGCTGGAAGAGCCAAGCGGCGAAAAGAAGTGAGAGGGCGGCGAATGCGGCGGTGCTCAGAAATACGGGAAAGGCCTCCAGGAGGCCCGCCTTGTCGGTCATCATATCGCGAAACAACAGAATGGCGTTGGCCACGGGAATGAACTGGGTTACCGCATTGAGCTTGACACCAGGCATCGCCGCGAAGAGGGCGGGCATGGTGATGACGATAAGAAACGGCGTGACGTAGTTCTGGGCTTCCTTGAAACTTCGGGCGAAAACGGCTATGGCCATCATCAGTGCGGAAATGAAGAAAGCGAGGGGAATCATGATCAGGAAGATAACAAGAACGGCGCTCGGCGGGAATTTCAGCTCGAAGGGGATAACGGTATCCACATTCTGCTGCACCTGACTGGCCATGAAGGCAAAGGTGGCGGCCATGCTCGCCAGATTTAGAAGGCCGGCCGCCATGGCGAGCAGGAAGACGGTCAGGAATTTCCCCGCCACGATTTCCAGCTTGCTGGCGGGGGTGGAGAGGAGCGTCTCGAAGGTGCCCCGCTCTTTTTCGCCCGCGGTCACATCGACCGCAGGGTAGAACGCACCCACCGCAAGCATGACCACCATGAGGATGGGCAGCACGGTACCCAGGGCGTTCCCGGTGGTCTTCGCGGGCGGAGATACGTCTTCGCGTTCGATCTTGAGGGGTTCGATGTAGTCCGCCTCAAGTCCCATGGACTTCAAACGGACGTCCAGCATGGACTCGGCGTCTTTGTCGAGGCCGTCGCGGAGCCGTCCCACGGCATCCATGGACTCGAACTCGGTGGAATCGAAGCGCAGTTCAACGTTCACCGATTTACCCTCGCCCAGGAGCGACGCAACGGGGCCTTCGATAAACACAATGGCTTCGAGGTCGCCCCGCTCCAGCGCCGCGCCGGGGTCGGCGACGTCCACGATCTCGATCTTCTCCACATCGGAAAGCCAGGTCCGCACCGTCTCGGGCTCGGAGGTCTGGAGGGCCACGCGCGATATTTTCTTGTCCAGACTTGCACTCTGGATCAGCAGCCCCTGCAAGCCCACGATGAGCAACAGGGGATAGAGGAGCATGGGCACGCCGATCATCATGAGGAGCGTGCGCTTGTCCCGCATGGTGTCCAGCATTTCTTTTTTGAAAATGGTGCTCGCGGTGCGAAAGTTCATGCGGCGGGTTCCGTTTCCTCGCCCACCAGATTCAGGAAGGCCTGCTGTAAATTATTCGCGCCGGACCGGGCGTAGATTTCTTCCATGGCGCCCACGGCGAGCAGGTCGCCCTTGTAAATAAGGCCGACCCTGTCACAGAGCATTTCCGCCTCGGTCATGTAGTGCGTGGAGAAGATGATGCTGTGGCCCCGTCCCTTCGCGTCGCGAATGAAGTCCAGGATGGCCCGGCTGGTCATGATATCGAGGCCCATGGTGGGTTCGTCCAGGATCAGAACCTTCGGGTCGTGCAGGATTACCCGGGCAATGGAGACTTTCTGGGTTTGACCCGTGGAGAGGGCCTCGCAACGGCGGTCGAGAAAGGCCTTCATGTCGAGCATGCCCGCGAGGGTCTGGATGCGGAAGTCGATATAGGCGTCTTCCATGCCATAGAGGCGGCCAAAGTAGCGAAGCACCTCCGTTGCCGTCAGGCGTCCGTAGAGTTTCGTATTTCCCGAGAGGAACCCAATATCCTTACGGATATCGTCTTTCGCCTGATCGGTACGCACATCACCCACCCAGCAATGGCCGGAAGTGGGGGAAATGATGGTGCCAAGCATCCTCAGGAGGGTGGTCTTGCCCGCGCCGTTCGGACCCAGAAGGCCAAAAACTTCACCGGGCTCAACGGTGAAGGTGGCCCCTTTCACCGCCTCCACGGCTTCGCCCCGTGGAGGATAAAAGACTTTACGTAGCGATTCTGCGCGTAGCATGGGCTCTCCTGGAATTAAATATCCCTAAGGTTGGCAATTTCGCAGGGAACAAGTCAAGAGATGGGTGCGAATTGTGAATAATCATGGCAGGGAATTTCCAAGGGAGGACGCCAACCGTGCGTCTCCGATACATCGCTTGCCGCACGGGCCGAAAATCTTCAGCCCCGCTTTCCGCGGAACACCGAGTCTACCGTGTTGCGAAGATACTGTTCGTCGGTAATCCCGGCGATAGCCGCGTCGGGGAATTCAACCTTCTCGCGGAAGTGATCCGTCAGCTCCCTGAAAACGCGAACCCGAGCCGCGGGGTCAAGGGTATCCCGCCGAAGCAGTGCGCGTACCAGCAGGTCCGCCTCTTCCGGGCTCACTTGCTGGCGCAGGCGACCTTCCAGGTGGGGGTAGTCCCGAAAGGAGTTATATTTTCCGGGGAGTACCCGAGCGAAGTCCGGGGGGACGTCCTGCGGCAGGTAGGTGACGATGGAGTTGGCCGCAATATCGCCCAGTCGTTGATTCCGCGCATTGAAGAGCATCGTGGTCCCACCCAGAGCATAGGCGAAGGGGAGCATGTCCACCACGCGGATAAGGTTTCGAAGCACGATCTGGTGCAATTGAAGCCGGAGCCCGCCCGCGTCCATCACCCGGAGCCGCAGGATGCGTTTCCCAAGGGTTTGTCCGCGAAAACGCCACTCCATGACGATACGATAGCCGAAGCCGAAGGCAAAGATGAAAATGATGGCGAAAGCAAAGCCCACGTT
Source organism: Candidatus Hydrogenedentota bacterium (assembly GCA_016791475.1). Lineage (NCBI taxonomy): Bacteria > Pseudomonadati > Candidatus Hydrogenedentota > Candidatus Hydrogenedentota bacterium. Next base: position 42,135 of record JAEUWI010000004.1, on the reverse strand, counting down.
GCCCACGAGCGCGCCGCTGAATCCGGCAATGGAGAATGCGGCCGAAGAGACGGCGGCGATCACGAGCACATCAATTATCCAGGCGAGAAAACGGGTGAAGGGCCCCGCCAGGTACAGGGAAAAGGCGACACCTTCGGGTGTCTGAATCAGGATTCGCTTTCGAAAGGGCAGGCTCATGCGGGTCTCGGTGCTCCGGCGGTCCTGGCGTTGTCCTCGGCGGGGGCCCGTCCCGCGCGGCTCAGATAGACCACGAGGGCCGCCAGTTCGAGGGTTCCGAAGCTGATCTTAAGCCAGTAGGGAAGATGGGGCTCGTGGTACTGGGAGAAGAAGGACTCGACGATACCGGCCCATACGAGCATGATGGCCACCCCGGTGATGAGCGTGACGAGATCGGGACCCACCGCGCGCAGGCGCGCACTGAGCACGTGGTGGTCGCCGAAGCCGATGAGGGCATGGGCCAGCACCAGGCCCGCCTGCCCGGCCAGAAAGATGGCGGGCAGTTCGATGGAGCCGTGGGGAAGCAGCCACCCGAGAAGGAAGACCGTCTGGCCGTCCGCCATATAATCAAACACGACCGCCCCGAGAATGACGCCGTTGTAAAAAAGGACGAGAAAGGTACCCAGGCCAAAGGTCATGCCCAGGGCAAGAGCCATGATACTGACCCGGATGTTGTTCTGCATCAACTGGGCGGAGAATACGCTTCGAGAGCCGGCCATACGGTCCTCGGTAACCGCTTCTTCCCGGGCCACGCGGTCAGACGGGCTACCCATGAGGTGGTCAAAGGGCAGTATGACGCGCTTGGCCGGTGAGTCGGTGGCCACGACGAGGGCCCCGAATGCCGCACCGAGCAGCGTGACGAAGAGCGTCAGTTGGAAGGCGCGAATGTGGCGACGGAAGGTTTGCGGGAAGGTCTTCATGACCCACTCGCCTGCCTGGATACGGCCGGAACTCCGGCGCACTTCGTGGACCTCGGCGTAGGCCCGCGCCACCAGATTCTCCAGGTGGCGCCGGGTCGTGGGCTCGGCGGAAAAGGTGCTGATCCGCGCGAGGTCAGAGGCGGTGCGCTGGTAGAGATAGTTAAAGCGCTTCACCTGCTCCAGGGAAAGAGGATTGCCCGAGCGCTCTTCCAGGATGGTGAGCTGGTGATCGAGTTCGTCCCAGTAGGGCTGTTCGGAGGCGATAAACTTTTCAAGGTCGATAATCATAAGAGTTGCCGCTGCTTTACGCTGACATACTGGGCCACCATGTCGCCGCAGAGGCTCTCGTGGCCCGCGAGGTGCATATCCACGCCGTGGCGGTGAAGGCTCCGTTGTGTCTCGCGAAGACTTTGCCATTGGAGATGTCCGCCGAGACGGGCATAGATTTCGTCGGTATCCCGGACATCGCCGTGGCTGAAGAGGGGCCGCACATGGCCCGGGGTAATCATGTTGACCATCACCAGATGGCGGTTGCTGAGGAACTCGAGGTTTCTGCTGAGACTCTCCGCGAGCACGGGGTCGTCCAGATTGGTCAGGAAGATCACGAGGGCGCGCCGCCGGAGTCGCATGCGGATGAAGGTGCAGACATCTTCGAAATCGGGATTCACGATCCGGGGCTGGAGCGTGTAGAGCGCCTCCCGGCAGCGATTGAAGTGGCCCCGTCCTTTGCTCGCGCGGATAAAGGCGTGTACCTGATCGCTGAAGGTCACCAGGCCAAAGAAGTCCCCCTGTTTCTCCGCGACAACCCCCAGAAGCAGGGCCGCGCGCAACAGAAGTTCCAGTTGGGCCTCCGAGGCGCCCTCCGGAAGGCGTCCGGGTATGGGGCGGGCGCTCAGGCGCGATGCGTCCACCACGACATAGACCTCCTGGGTGCGCTCCACCTGGTAAGTCTTGGTGATGGGGTGCCCGCGCCGCGCGGTGGCCTTCCAGTGAATGTCCTCGTAGCTGTCGCCGGGGATATACTCGCGCAATTGCTCAAATTCGCGACCTTTGCCGACCAGGCGCTGGGCGTGCATGCCCGATCCTTCGCGATTGAGGAAAAGAGACGCCATGCGGTTGCGTTCGGCCAGAAGATTCGGGTAGATGCGTAGTTCCGCCCGCTGCACATAGTGCCGCCGGATCGCCCACAGTCCGAGTGCGGATACTTCCTCAATGTACACGTCCGTGATGAAGAACTGGCCCCGTTGGACGGGCAGGCACTCCCAGGAGATCGGATAGGTCCCCGCCGCGCCGGGTACATGCGCCGTCTGGACCGGCTGGGCGATCCGCAAGGCCTCTGGAAAGGCGAGGCCGACTCGAATGAGGCGGGTTTGTACGCCGTCCGATTCCTTGACCAGCGAGGCAAGAAAGGCGCCGGGTCGCTGAAGAGACAAGCGGCTGATCGGGGGCAATTGCACCGTAACGGCCGGTGCGGCGCGCAGGCCACGGGCGAGGTCCCCGATGGCGATTGCCGCCACGAGAAGGAAAATCGCCAGGCACGGCAGGGCGAGGCCGGGGGAGAGCCCCCCCGCCAGTCCCAGTGGAAGGCCGAGCCAGGCGCACCACCAAAGTAATCGTGTGGTGGGAGCGCTCATCGCGGCACGGTTACCGTAGTGAGCAGTTCCTGGATCACCTCTTCCACGGTCAAGCCCTCTATTTCGAATTCGGGCCGCAAGACCAGCCGATGGGCGAGCACCGGAACGGCGAGGTACTTGATGTCGTCGGGCGATACGAAATCCCGCCCGCGCAGGGCCGCATTGGCGCGGCTTGCCAGCAAGAGGGCCTGGGTGGCGCGGGGACCCGCACCAACCAGAACACTGCTGTAGGCCCGGGTTTTTCTTACAATGGAGACCGCGTAGCGGATGATTTCTTCGCGAACCGCCACGGACTCCATGGCCTGACGGCACTGGACGAGGGCTTCGGCGCTAAGGACGGGCTGCACGCTGTCGTCATGGAGCACGCGTTCTGGGGCATTGGCGGAAAGGGACCGATAGGCCAGCATCAATTCCTCGTTTTCCTCGGGGCAATCCATTCGAATCTTAAGGAGGAATCGGTCTTTCTGGGCCTCGGGGAGCGGATAGGTGCCCTCGTATTCGATGGGGTTCTGGGTCGCGAAGACGGAGAAATTCGGGGCCAGGGCGTAGGTTTCCCGATCAATGGTTACATTCCGCTCCTGCATGGCCTGCAAAAGGGCGCTCTGGGTCTTGGCGGGGGCGCGGTTAATTTCATCCGCCAGCAAAAAAGTGGTGAAGATCGGGCCCTTCACGAGGGTGAACCCGTTCTCCTTCATGTTGAAGACGTTGGTGCCAATGATATCCGTAGGCATCAGGTCGGGCGTGAACTGGATACGCCCGAACTCGCAACCGAGCACCTTCGCCAGGGTGCGCACCAAGAGGGTCTTGGCCACGCCGGGTACCCCCTCAATCAGGGCGTGCTGACCAGCGAAGATGGCCACCAGGGCATGATCCACCACGGACTGCTGGCCGATAATCACTTTCCCGATTTCACCGCGGGTGCGCTGCAGCACCTCATGGAGCTGTTCGATACTGTAATTCAAGGGGGTATCCTTTCCCATCGGGCGGCGGCTGGCCGCTGTGCCGTTATTTGTGATGTAGTTCCCGCGAGATTTCGTTGTAGACCGCGACCAGGTCGTTTTCCTTGCCTTCACTTATTCCGCGCGATGCCGCGATTTGCCGCACCTGCTGGAGCCTGGGGTCGTGCTGAAACTGCTGGCACCATTCCCGGACGCACGTGTCGAGGAGTGCGCTCCGCGGAATAAAGCGCGCCAGTAGATTATCGAGTCCGTCTTGATGGCTGCGTTCGGCAGCGGTGGCGGCTGTGGGAAGTGGCGGGACGTCGCGGCGCGGGATCAAGGTGGCCGCGTGATGCCAGACGAAAAGTATCCCCAGAAGGAGGAATCCAAAGAGCACACCATGCAGTCGATAGCGCCGTACAAGCGTCATGATCCGGTCCTGCTGCCGCGTGCCCAGATGGGCCTCGCTGAAGAGTACCGTCCTATTGCCTCCCAGCAACCACGACAACAATTCCGGATTTCTGTTCTTGCGGAGCGCTTCGTTGCTCAAGAAGAAGGCATCGCTGCACAGCACGATGGTCCCGGAGCCTATTTTTCGCTCCATCATCCCGACCTGCGTGACTTCACCCTCTCGTGCCGTCTTGCCATAGATGTTTGTCCAGCCTTCATCGGGCGGGACGAAATAGAGGCCGGAGCGTCCTTCCAGGTTCGCTTCAACGGGAAGGGCTTCGTCCAGGCGAGCCAAACGGGTTACCGCCGGCGGCTCCGCAAACTCGTATTCAAAGTCCCATCGTTCGGACAGGTCCTCGACCGGCGGGCCGAAATCCATGAGTTCGTCCTCCGGTTCGCGCTCGTCCCGCTTCTCGGACTCCTTCGCGGGAGTTTCTTCGGTTTGAGGCGCCTCGGTGGGGGCCGCCGTATCCGATTCCGATTTCGCCTCCTCCTCATCCGCCGTCTCGCCATCCGTCGCGGCCTCATCCTCCTCCTCGCGGCGATCACGAGCGCGAAGTTCATCATCCAGCGCCTCGAGGGAAAGGTCATTGCCGATGGGGTAAAAGGCGATGACAATACGTCCACCGGTGGCGGCGAATCCTTCCAGAACATCGAGCACGGGGACGGGATCGGGTCCAATGCTCGCCCCCGCGATGACCAGGGTGCTATCGTTCCCAAGCGGCAGCTCGCTGAAGTCGCCTATATAGCGATCGGTCGCGACACCTTCCATCCGATCCAACGCGTTGTAAAGCGCCATCATGCCCAGGGGGTCGGCGCGGTAGGTGGAGTAGGGTGCGAAGGTCGTTCCGCTTTCACCGCTGAGTCCGAGAACATGCACGAACACCGCTACACCAAGCACGGCGGTGAGAGCGCCCGCGACCGGGATCCATTGGCGACTATTCAACCGCATGGCGCAGACGCTCCTGATGGTCGTGCATCTGATTGAGCATTGCGACGTTGGCTTCGTGCTCTCCGTACCACACGGATTCGTATAGAAGGGCCAGTCGGGAAAAGAGCGCCGGTGCCTCGCCGAGGCTGCTTTCGCGACGTCGCAATTCCTGCTGATAGTCCATGTTGGACTTAAAGCGGGCGATTCGGATCGCTTCGTGACGGGCGAGCGTGGCCAGAATGGAGAAAAACAAGGCGCGGGTCGCGAGTCGGTAATCCCCTGAGTTCGCAAGTTCCTGTGCCAGGCGATACCATTCATCTTCGGGGAGGTCCGCGGCCGTTGTGGCCTCGTCCTCCAGATCGGGCGCGTTGGCTTCCAGGGGCGCAATGGCCACCAGTTCCTCCGGGGGGCGCTGCCGATAGGATATCCAGACCAGATACAGGGTCAGGAGAACGAGAACCACGCCGATGACGACCGTCAATATGCGAAGAGAGGGGCTGAAGCCGCTGAAGAACCCCTTCTGGGGGGCTTCGGAATCGTCGCCGCTAAGCCAGTCTCTGAAATCGCGCCACTTATCCTTGACCCAATCCATGATGGCCTTTGCCCGGTCACGAAGGTCCTGGACGAAGTCATCCAGGGCCTGAAGCAGCCAGGGCAGCTCCGCGTCCGGGGCGGCTTCACGAGGCATACGCCAGGTGTAGCGCGCTTCTTCGAGTTCTTGCCGAAGCGCGGAATCGAGGCTGGCTGCGGGGGGCGAAGTTTCGGGCTGGGCCTCCTGCGCGTAGCCGGGCAATCCGGCGCCGAAAGCAATGACCAACAGGGCCGTGGCGGCGCGCAGCGCCCGTTGGCTCCGGATCCGCTGGAGGCTGACTTGAAGGTCCACACCCGTTTTCTGTGAAAATCCATTGTGGCAGCGCAGGGCGTAGGCCGCTTTCAGCACGGGATCGAGGGCGAGGTACGTCAGCCCACAAATCATTGCCGTGAAAACCGTGTTGTCCGCCAGCGCGCCGGGGTTGCGCGCATAGAGAGTGTCGGCCCCGGTGAGGATGTGGAAGAATTCGATGCCGAAAAAGACCGTAGCGCCGATTCCCATGGCGAGTGTGGTTGCCACCGGCGACAGCGGCAGCATGGCGATCAGAAAGAGAATCCCGTAGAAAGTGCCCAGCGACATGAAGAAGGAGAGTTGGTCCAGACCCTGTTGGAGTCCGTCAAGAACGGGAAAGGTCACGAGGTATACGATACCACCGCCGACCACCATGAGCGGACTGCAGAGCCAGAGCAGCGCGTGATTCTGGCGCGGCCAGAGAATGGCCTGCCCGAGGGCGTCACGGGCCAGTTGCCGGACGCCGCCGGCGCCGCCATCGTCGAGCAGGGTGGCGTTCTGATACCAGGCGATGGAATAGGCCATGGGGATAAGGGTCACCATGCCTATCGGGTATACCACGATGACCGTGGCGTGAATCAGGGCCTGGCGGCAGAGGGTGCGAAAAAACTGCCCGAAGGTCCAGGGCGTCAATTCGCCGTCAACCAGGGTCGCCCGCAGATGTTGGGCGAAGCGTGACTGGAAGGTCTTCATCACCACAAACAGCAACGCCAGCATCAGGGCGCCCGTACTGGCAAAGGCGTGTGCGTCGGGGCTGTGGGTCATGGCGGACCAGTAATAAACGGCCGCTACGACAAAGGGCAAGGTGCCCATTACATACAGGGAGGCCGCTACAACCCCGGTGCGGAGAAGCAATTGAAGGGCTTCTTCGACCAGCAGCAGCGCGGAGATCTCGGTCCGTTTTTGTTCGACGTTCACGTTCAACGCGCGCCTTTCCCCAGGCTGGAAGCAAGGGCGTCCGCGACTTCATCGTCGGGCTGATCCCGCGCCGGATCATCGGAGTTTTCGGTCTCAATCTGGTGAAATTGAGAGGGGACCAAAAGGAGGGCGCGGCCAACGCCGTAAAAGGACAGCCATAGTACGAAGAGGGCCACAAGGAGTTGCAGTGTGGGGATAATGGGCCAGGGGCGGCGTTCCGTCGCAACCTGGGCCGAGGCGAGGGCCTGGATACACGATGCGCACAATAACTTGTGGTCGTGCTCGGTCACGCATTCTCGACAATAGTGGCGGCGACAGGAGGGACACCGGGCCACGGCTTCGCGCTGGCCGTGGTTAAAGCACCGTGTGAGGGTCAGAGAACCCAATCGCCCGTCCTTCCGTTGCGGGGTATCCCGCGCCTCGTCTCATCCATCATACCCCCGGCGGCCGCTTCGCATTCGTTCCGGGGTATCGATCCCAAGTTCCGCACTTCAAGAGCGCGGCCGACATCGGTGAGTCTCACGGGAAAAGCTGCGAATCGCCCCCGCGCTGCCTGGGCCGCCCCAACTATATACGCGATTGGTCCTCCCTTGCGCAATTTTTCGAGAGGGGCGACACGCCGTTGGATGCGTGGATTGCCCGATCACGCGCGAGCGACCCACAGGCGCGAGGCGGGTGGGGTCTACTTCTTGCGCAGGTGCTCCGGCATGACCATGCGCCTGCCGGGTACTGCTGCGGGCGTGGGTGCGGTGGGCCGATCATTCTCGCGACGGAGCGCCTTGCGGGAGGCCCGGCGATTCTCCACCGCCGCCATGACATCGTTCATATCGCTGCCCTCCTTGGAAACCATTCGCTGCCGGAGATCGTAGATTGCCTGGGCGCACTCCCGATCAAGATTCACCAGGCAGCGTTGGCAGAGCCGTTTGGAAGTGCTGATGGCGGGCGCGCCGCATCGGCCACAGGTGGCGTGGTTTTCCTGGGCAATGTTGTCAATGCGCCCCTCGCGGAGCATTCGCAGGACGCAATCCAATCCGACACCCGCCTCGGTAGCCACCTCTTCGGCGTTCAGATGGGACTCGCGGGACAGGACATCCTGTATCCGGCTGAAGTCGACGTCTTCTTCCGGCTGGCAGTTGGTGCATACCTCGGAGACCACTTTGTTGAAAAGTTTGTCGCACCGGGCACATTTCGCGAGTCGAAAATCCAAGCTCAAGCCTCCAGATATCTCTGCCAAAGTATACCACCCGCGCCCCGGAGTGCGCCCAACCTATTTTTTAGCATGTTGGAGGACTTTTTTCAATGCGGAGACGACTTCGTGAACATTTCGGTCGGAAAGCTGGGGGTGAAGTGGAAGAGAAAGAATCTCCTGGGAGGCGGCCGTTGCGACGGGAAGGGATTCCGGTGTCATTCCGAGGACCTCCCGGTAGTAGGCGTGGAGATGGAGGGCGTGGAAGTGTACGCCGGTGCCGATGTTTTCCTGGCGGAGTTCGTAGGCGATTTCATCCCGGTTTCGGGTGAGCTGGTTCAGATTAAGCCGAATCACAAAGAGGTGCCACGCATGCTCCACGTCCGGTCGAACGGCAGGCAGACGGATTTCCGGAACGTCCTTGAGTACCTCCGTGTACATTCGGGCGAGGCGCTGTCGGGCGGCCTTGAAGGCGGCGAATTTCTTGAGCTGTTCCACGCCCATGGCGGCGCTTACATTGCCCATGAGATACTTGAAGCCCGGCTCGTGTACCTCAAGGGGCCGCGCTATGGCGCTACGTCCATATCGATCCCAGGCCGTATGGTCCAGCCCGTTGGTGGCTAGTGCCCGCAGATGTGCGGCGGTTTCCGCATCCTCCACGGCGAGCATGCCGCCCTCCATCGTGGTGATGTTTTTGATCGAGTAGAAACTGAAACAACCGAATTGGGCGTCGGCGCCCACGGGCACGCCCCGATAGGCCGCGCCCAGCGCATGGGCCGCGTCCTCGATAAGCGGGAGCTTGTGCCGGGCCGCGACGGCGCGCAGCGCGTCCATGTCGCAGGGATGTCCGGCCAGATGAACGGGAATGATGGCCCTGGTTCGCTCGGTGATGGCGGCCTCGACGGCGGCCGGGTCCAGATTCAGCGTTTCGGGGTCGACATCGGCGAAAACGACCCTGGCGCCCATGTTCAGCAGGGTGTTCCCGGTGGAAGCCCAGGTAATCGGCGGCGTTATGACTTCGTCACCCGGCTTGATGCCCAGGTGGACCAGTGCAAGATGGATCGCCGCCGTGCAGGAGGTGACCGCGACGGTGTGGCGCGCGCCGATCGTCCGGCTGAAGGCCGCTTCGAAGGCGGCGATGTGGTGACCCGAGGTGAGCCAGCCGCTGCGCAGGGTCTCCAGCACCGCCTGCTCCTCTTCTACTCCCAGGCTGGGACGACTCAGGGGCACGAAGCGCGCCGCCACGGGATCGCCTCCCTGGGAAACCGGTGTCGCGAGGAGGCGTTTGACCCGCTGCGCGTTGAAGAAGGCTTCGGAAAAGGGGTTGTCTTCCATGGTACGGATGTACCCGAGAAGTTCTTCAATACCGTGATCGATAGTACGCGCGCATTGGAAACCCGGCAGGGTGTGTACCTTGTCAAAGTTTACGCGATAGGTGCGGCGGTCATCGTCGTCGGTGGCCCGGTCAATGGCGGTCCCCGGTACGTGGGACGCGACACGGCCCGCTAGATCGGAGACTCTGACGTTGAGGTCGTTACGGCCCAGGTTGAAGATTTGTCCGCCGACGAAGGATTCCGGGGCATTGAGAAGGGCTAGATAGCCCCGGGCGGCATCGTCAACATGGAGAAAGGGCCGCCACTGGCCGCCGCCGCCGCGAATTTCTATTCGACCATGGCGGAGGGCTGTTGCGGCCATCTGGTTAATGGCCAGATCAAAGCGCATGCGAGGAGAGACGCCGAAAAGGGTCGCCGCCCGCACCACTACGGGGCTGAAGCTCTCGGAGGCCATGGCGAGCAACCCCTGTTCGGCGGCAAGCTTCGTGCGGGCGAAGGCGGAAACCGGGTTTGCCGGGCTGGCCTCATCCAGCCATTCAAATACCCCTTGCCCGTAGACGGAGCACGACGACGCCAGGATGAATCTTCCGACACCGGCCTGGACACAGCCACGGGCGAGTTCCAAGGTGCTCTCGACATTGACGTCCCAGGCCATGTCGGGGTCGAGATCGCAGGAGGGGTCATTGGCCAGCCCCGCGAGATGGATGACGGCATCGACTCCAGAGAGCAACGCGCCCAATTCCTGCAGCCGACGAACGTCGCCTTCGAGGAGTTCAAAATCGGAGCGGGATTGACAGGGGGCAAGTCCTTCGTGGCCGTAGCATCCGCGATCAACGACACGAACCGCCCACCCGGCCTCCAGCAAGCGAGGTACGAGTCTGCAACCGAGGTATCCCGACCCGCCCGTAACCAGAACGCGCATGCAACGTAACTCCAAGCCACCACACCGGAATCCGCCGGCCCGATTCCGAATTCGAACACCGAAAGAGACAACTGGCGCCGGTACGACAGGCCCGTCGGCGGTGGAGTATAGCATGAGAAGAAAAGGTCTGCCACGTGCCGAGTTTCTGTCCGCCGCAATTTTCTGGTATGGTTTCAGTATACGCGGCGCGAGACACCCTACGCTCCAATTTCGAAGCACAGGCTTTACAGTGTACTCATGAAAGACAATTCCCCAAAAAGCGGGCCGGAGCTCCGGCAACTGGAGTTTGGATTTGATGCCCCCGCGCCCGAAGTGTCCCCATGCACCGGCGCCGCGAGAAGTCTGACCGATTCGGGTGGCGGCACTGCGCCCTGTCGCGCCGCGGCGACGTATGAGGAGTTGCGCGAAGACACGCTCCAGCGCGTTGCCGATGCCCTGCATCGGGAGTTGACATCCGCCACCGGGGTGGATATCCGGCTCAGGATTACCAATAACACATCAACGATGATGAGTTTGCGGTACGAGTCGGCGGGCCGTCGCGCGCTGGTGGGGCTTCATCATATGTTTCTGGAGGCGCCCGAGGAGATACGAAAGGCCCTGTCGGCCTGGATCGTCAAACCGAGCGCCAAAGTGCCGGGGAAAAAGCTGGAAGGCTATATTGCGGAGCGTCGTCACATGATCGCGGCGAAAGCGCCCAAGTCGGTGGCTTTGCGCACACAGGGCGAGTTCTTTGATCTGGCGGCGCTATTTGAAGAGGTGAACAAGGCGGAGTACGACAATGTCGTTAAGACGCCGATCACCTGGGGCAAAATGCCGGCGCTGCGACAGAGACGCTCCATTCGTTTCGGAAGTTTTTCGCCCGGGGAGGATCTTATCCGTGTACATCCCCTGCTCGATCAGGACTTTGTGCCGCGATTCTTCGTCCGCTATATCGTTTTTCACGAAATGCTTCACGCCCACATGGGGATCGAAGAAACGGCGACCGGTCGGCGCAAGATCCACCCTCCGGAGTTTCGCCGCCGAGAAGCGGCCTATGTTGACTATGGGCGGGCCGTGGCATGGATGGAAGATGAAAAGAATCTGAGGCGTCTGCTGCGCACGCCACGCGGATAGGGGGCCGTTATCGATGGATTACAGGCAACCATGTTGAGACTTTGGGTCGCCCTGCAGGGCTCGCTGAAGATCGTCGTGATGGCTGGATTAATCGGCGGCGTGTCGATGCTGGTGTCCTACGCGGTGGTGCACACCCTGGCGAAAGATCTTGCTGCGGAAAGAGGCGTGGATCCGGCGGTGCTTCGCCGGGCCAATATTCTGCGCGATTTTTCCAACGAACTGGCGGTGCTGTGCAATACCTATGCTCACCGAATTCCGGTGGATCCCACGAAGGCGTCCCCGCAGTCCCTGGATTGGGTGGAAAAAGTTGCCCGACCTGAGCTGCAATTCCTACAACGCCGAATGGATGAGGTAATTCGGGAGGACAGTACGGAGTCGGCGCAACTGGAAGCCACGGTGGCTCGGTGCGCGGCCATGGCCCGTTACCCCCGGGACGCCACACTCCGCGCGGCGGCCCTGCGGGAGGCTGCGGCGACCATAGGGCTGGTCGATGCGTGGATCAGGGCCGAAGGGGTGGAGAGGCGTCTTTCCCGACCGGCGGTAGTCCGCCAGTTTCCATGACGGGGGACACTCGGCGTTTGGTCGGGCGCAACCACATGGCGTACAATAACTTAAGTGACCGGATCGGCAACGTGAAAGGATTTTCTGTGATGTTTTTCCCACTGGCTTGTAGGGTAAGCAACTGGGAACGAGAGAGGATAATTCTATGGCAAGGCAGGCGCTGCAACGTGCGGGGTTGCGCATGAGTGGCACCTCAACCGAGACCGACGAACAATTGATGGAGGCCCTGGACGCAGGCGACGACCAGGCGCTTGCAGAGCTCGTCGAGCGCTACCAGAATGATATCTTTCGTTTTTGTCTTCACTACCTTAAGAATATCGAGGTGGCGAAGGAAATGGCGCAGGAGACTTTCCTCCGTATCTACACGGCGCGATCCCGTTTTGAGGTCAGTCGCAAGTTCAAGCCGTGGATGCTTTGCATCGCGCGCAACCTGTGCCTGAACGAATTGAAGCGGCGGAAGATGGTGCAGATGGAGACGCTGGAGGAATATGCGAGTTCCGCGCGCGAGGAATCCGGAGAACTGCTTCGCGCCCCCGAAGACAGTCCCTATGAATTGCTGCTGACTCAGGAGCGGCACCGCCATCTGCTCGGTGTGCTCGACGCATTGCCGGAGGAGGCGCGAGAAATTGTTGTTTTACGTTATTTTCAGAAGCTTTCCGCACGCGAGATCGCCGAGATCGTTGACAGTACGGAAGGGGCCGTCCGGACCAGGCTGCACCGGATTCTGAAACAGATGCGCGATGGCTTTACCCTTGATAGAGACGACATGTGATGATGAACGCCGAACACAGCAGGCGCGATGACGCCCTTGGCCTCTTGTTGGCCGGTAACGACCATGCCGAGGGCATGGACTCCGCCCGGGCGCTGCTCCTGGAGGATCGAGCGTTTCGCGATGAGTTCGAATCCCTGCAAAGTCTTGGCGCGTCTCTGGAAGATCTGGGTGACGCGCTTGGCCGCCAGGCGGGGTCGGTGAATTTGCTCGACGATGTGTTCGACTCCATCGCCCATATGGCCTTCGAAGATCTCGGCGCGGCCAAGGCAAGCCCCTACGGCGATGTGGAACGCGAGTTGCGCGCCATGCGAAAAGCCTTTGAGGCCCAGGCGCCCCAGGTTTCGCTGGTGGGCGACATTATGGCCGCCGTGGCCGCGGGTAGGAAATCCGACGCGGAAGTGGAGCGTCCCTTCGCCGGTGTGGCCATGGCGTTGAACGGTCTGGGTTCAACCCTGAATTCTCTGGCGCCGGAAGTGGCTCTGGTTGAGCCGGTGATGGAAGAAGTCGAGCGCAGCCATGCCGCCGAGCGGGTGGTAACCCCCTTCCGGGCGCGTCCGGCGGTATCCGAAGCCCGCATGGTTTCCCGGCGTCGTGCTTACTGGCCCGCCCTGGTTGGCTGGGCCGCCGCCGCTGGTTTCTGCGCCCTGGCGGGTTGGATGTTTTTTGCGGATCAACCGGGGAATACTTTGGGTAGCGACCGAATTGCGTCTACGCAGTCTTCCCCGGATTCCAATATCGGTGCCGTAAATAACAACGGAGCGTTGGTTCGGGTGCGTCCCTTCGGTACGGAAAGCGCCTCAGATCCGGATAACGCCACGGATGTGGCGCCCCAGGATGCGCCCAAGTCCCGTATTAAGGAGCCGGTCACGCTGCAGGACGCCATCAACGCCCGGCGCAGCGATTTGCTTGCCCAGAACAACGACTTTGCCCTGCTCGCGTCGCTGACGGGTGATGAAGCGAGCGAACTTCTCAAGAGCATGGATCTCTCGGTGGAAGCGCTGCTGGGCGCGGCACAGTTTCTCTCAACGGATGAGGCTATCGCCGTGCTCCGCGCGGCCATTGCGGAACATCCGGACGACCCGCAGTTGAAGTATGCGCTGGCCATGAATCTGGAGGGGAACCCCGAAGCGGTGGAGGAGCGCATGCAGCAACTTGCCCAGCTTGCATCGGCGGACAGCGACAACGGCCTGCCCCACTATATGCTGGCGGCGGACTATTTTGAACAGGGCGATATGGCCCGCGCGCTGGAGTCCCTGGGTAAGGGGGCCTCCTTCGGCGACGCGAGCGCGTACACGCTGGAAAGCGCCAATCAGCGCGAGGCGGCGTTCGTCGCCAGTGGCCTTTATGTGGACACGGCCCGTTTTCTGGCCCTTTCCACGGCGGGAAGTGGCGAATATGGGGATATTACCGCGCTCCGGAATGAATTGTTGGAATTTGGCGCACACTATGAGCAACTGGGCGAATACGAGACGGCGGAGCAGATCTATAACGCCGTCAACGAGCTAGGCGAGCAGTTGGTTGCGGGCGCCGCGATGGCGGTGGAGCAGCAGTACGGTCTGGAGACCCAGCAGGACGCGATTCTGGCGATTCAGGGAATTGCGGAAGTCTTCCAGCAGCCGGAAACCGTGGCCCTCCTCGGCGAGACCCTCGGATTCCTGGCGGATAGCATTGTGGACGTTACGGAGTATATCGCGGCTCGCCAGGACATGGTGATCAATCCGGCAATTTCCGGGCAACTGGACTGGAGCGCCTTCTTGAATCACGTAATGAACAGCGGAGATCTGAACGTCTCGGGATTTATCCGCTGAGCCTCGAGAATTGACGATTGGCGCCGCCTCGCTCAGAGCGCGGCGCCAATTTTTTTGCAGGTCTGGGTGACCACGCTGGCCACCGAGGTGCTCATGGCTTCGGCGACGCTCGCCAGAGACGCGTCGGAATGAAGGCTCTCACCTTCCGCACTGGCGGGGAAGGGGGTCTCTCCCGTCACGTAACCCTGCCAAAGACTCACGCCACTTTCCGTATCCCGAATAATACAAATTATCTCGACTACCGCCGCCGGCGTCTCCCGGTTGTAGTCCGCCTCAAAGCGCCGTAGTTCTCCGGTAAGGATAAAGTTGGGGCGGGCGATATTTGCGGCGTCGTCCACCTCCGAAAAACCCTCGAGCTTGATGAGTCCATCCGTCAGTGCCCGGTTGACCATGGTTGCGGGCAGATCGGCCCACTCCGCGTCATGATAGTAGGCGAGGCGGTTATCCTCAGCCGTGTAGGCCACGGCGAGCTTGTAGGGCTTGGCGCCGATCAGGGGGCGGATGCCCAGGGACTTTCCGGAGTTTGCCATGGCGTCCACGGCTATCTCCGGGGTGATGGTATAGTAGCGCGTGGGAGATATGGTGGCGGCGGTCAGGCAGCCGCCGAGGGTGGCCACTGAGGTCATCAAGATTCCCGCGAGGGCGGCGTGCAGCTTCGTCATTATGGTTATTCCTTTATCTTGGCTTTGCCCCGTACGAGGGACGAGGGATCCTGCTTGAGTTGCCCGATGAGGGCTTCCAGTTCGAGGAGGGTCTCCGCAGTGGTCGTCAGGGTATTGCGGAAGCTGTATTCGATGTTGTCGGCTTCATGAAGCATGGTCGCCGAAGACGAGTCGAGCTTTGCGACGGATCCGTTCAATTGCATTGTCAGCGTGGCGATTTGTTCCAGCACGGTGTCCAGCTTCGACCCAAGGGCCTTCACGTCCAGCTCTTCGGTCTTTTCCCGTGCAACGGACAGAAATGCGCCCGCTTCGTCCGATGTCGAGCGTATGTTCTGGCTGAGGGCGATGACTTCGCTGGTGACGGGCTCAATTTTTCCCTCGAGGGATTCCATCGTGCCGCGCGCCGCCGCCAGCGTGGACTTCGCTTCGGTGGCGAGCCCCTCGGCTTCCGCCAGGATCGTATCCACGCGTGCGAGGATGTTGGTGAGCGCTCCCGGCTCCATGCCGCTGAGTCCGGTCTCAACTTTTCCGACAATGACTGAAACGTCGTCCATCAATTCTTCCACTTTCGTGCTGATCGACGCGAATGCGGAAGGCCGTGCCGGTATCTGGCTTCCGGGCGGCAGGGCGCCTTCCTCCGGGTTCCCGCCCGAGAGTTCGATGGCCATGGTGCCCGCGGCGAGGCTGTAGA
Source organism: Candidatus Hydrogenedentota bacterium (assembly GCA_016791475.1). NCBI lineage: Bacteria > Pseudomonadati > Candidatus Hydrogenedentota > Candidatus Hydrogenedentota bacterium. The sequence goes on along the minus strand of JAEUWI010000004.1, from coordinate 26,415 downwards.
GGACAAGCTGGCCTTGCACGCCTTGACGGAGTTTGATCTTGGCGGGGTTGATGGCTATTTCGATGTGGGCCTGATTGGATGCGGTCACGGAAATGTTGGTGACTTTTCCCACGGGCACACCGAGATACTGAACGATACCGCCTTCATAGACGCCCAGCACCGAGTCCTTAAACTCGAGCCAGTAGGGTACACCCTGTTCGGTGTAGGTGCCGGAAATGTAACTGAGGGCCGCCGCGATGAGTGAAAAACACATCACGAGGAAGACGCCTACCTTCGCTTTGACTTTTCTGGTGGCCATACCCGCCTCCTGAATTTATGGTGAGCGCCGAAGCGGCGCGACTATACGTTTCGCTGCGCGATGAATTCATCGGGCCGACGGTCGAAGAGCTGTCGCACCCGTTCCACGCGGGTGCTTTCAGCCTCCTCCAGGGTGCCCGTAAAGATGACTTTGCCCCGGTCGAGCATGAGAATTCGGTCGGCCACTTCCCGGATGGAATCGAGCTCGTGGGTCACGATGACGAACGTGAGCCCGAGGAGCTTTCGCATGTCCAGGATAAGGCGATCAAGCCCCGCCGCCATGATGGGGTCAAGCCCCGCGGAGGGTTCATCGAAAAAGACCAGTGGAGGATCCAGCGCGATGGCCCGCGCGAGGCCCGCCCGCTTGCGCATGCCTCCGGAAAGCTCGCTGGGCATGAGATGGGCGGAGTCGCCCAGCCCCACAAAGCTCAGCTTCATGCGCACGACCGCCTCGATCAATTCCTCATCCATATTGCCGTATTCCCTCAGGGGGAGGGCGACGTTGTCGCCGACGGTCATGGAGTTGAACAGTCCGCTTGATTGAAAGGCGATCCCGATGGTCCGCTGCAGAACCGCCAATTCTTCCTCGTCGAGGCGGGTGAGATCCTGGTCTCGATAGACAATGCTGCCCGCACTCGCCCGGAGGAGGCCGCACATGTGGCGCAGCAGGGTGGTCTTGCCGCATCCGCTGCCGCCGATGATGACGAAGATCTCGCCCGGGTAGACGGCGCAGGAGACATCATCCAGGATAAGGGTTTCCCCGTAGTAGGTGATGAGATTCTTCACCTCGATGATGGGCGTGGCCCGCACTGTCTCGCCGTGCCTGTCCATATCAGGGCCACACGTAGTAGAAGATGGCCGCAAACACGATGTCGCACGTGATCAACATGAAAATGTCCATCACGACGGCGCGGGTGGTCATGAGGCCCACACCGCGGGAACCGCCGGAAACCCGAAAACCGTTGTGGCAGCCGATGAGCACGATACCGAGGGAGAAAATGATGGTCTTGGAGAAACCCTGGAAGAGATCGCCCATGTGGGCGGAGTTCAGCGTCTGATTGAACCAGATGGAGGGCTGAAAACCGAGCACATAGACGCCCCAGAGGGCCCCGCCGAAGATTCCCGACACCATGCCAAGGGCAACGAGGCAGGGCAGAACAATCAGCAGGGAAAGCAGCTTGGGGGCAACGAGAAACTGGTTGACGTTCAGGCCCATACCGCGAAGGGCGTCGATCTCTTCCTGTACCTGCATGGTGGCGATCTCGGCGGCGATGGCGGCTCCGGTGCGTGCCGAGACCACCACGGCCGTCATAATGGCGGCCAGTTCGCGCGCGAAGCCGATCATGATGATATCGGCCACAAAAATGGAGATGCCGTAGGACTCCGCCTGCTTCGCCATGAGCATGGCGATGATCAGCCCGAGCAGGAAGTTCATGAGGCAGACAATCTGGATGGCCCGGACACCCATCTCGTGAATTTCGTCGATAAGGATACCCCAGCGAAAACCCCGACCCTCCAGCGGCGCGAGGATGGTCCAGTAGATCGCGTCTATGCACAGTTCCACAAAATCTTTGAATTCTGTATACCATTCGATGGCATGGCCGCCAAAGGTTTCAAAGAATCCGGGGCGTGGACCCGTGTTGCGGGGGCGGGGCAGGAGCGCGGGTTCCACCATGTTCACCATCTCCGCCACCTTGCCGGAATGGCCTTCCAGGCGGAGTCGCGCGTCCTTCCGGTCCAGGTGCTCGGCAATCTTGACCAGCCACGCGCCCCCGAGAGAGTCCATGACCGTCGTGTCGCCGAGATCGAGAGAGACCTGAGCGCCTTTCTCCAGAGGTTGCTTCAGGATTCGTTCCCACAGGGCCTTTCCGCTCTCCCGATCGAGGGTGGGCGGTGCTTGAATATGGAGGGGGTTCATGAAGACCCGCCAAGCATGCGCTGGAAATCGTCTTCGGTGAGCACGGGCACCCCGAGGGACTCGGCCTTGGCAAGTTTGGAGCCCGCTTTTTCACCCGCGATGAGGTAATCCGTCTTTGCGCTGATGCTGCCGGAAGCCTTGCCGCCGAGGGCCTTGATCCGCTCGTGGATCTCGTCCCGGGTAAACTGACTCAGCGCACCGGTGACGACAAAGGTTTTTCCTGCGATGTGCTCATTCATTTCCGAAGCGTCGCGCCGTTGCTCGGTCATACAGAGCCCGCTGTCACGAAGTCGCGCGACGAGGGACTGGTTCGCCGGCAGGTCAAAGAAATCCACCACGCTTTGCGCCACGACTTCGCCCACCTCCTCGACGCCCTTCAACTCGTCAAGTTGGGCGGCCATGAGTGCGTCCATGGAGCCGAAGTGCTCCGCCAGAATCTCCGCCAGTCGGCTGCCCACGTGGCGAATGCCCAGACCATAAAGCAGGTGCTTCAGGGTGCGTGATTTGCTCGCTTCAATCGCCGTCACAAGATTGTTGGCCGATTTCGCCGCCATGCGCTCCAAGTTCGACAGCGTCGCCGCATCAAGCTGGTAGAGATCCGCCGGATCGTGGACGTTTGCCCGGTTTACGAGCTGCTCAATCAGCGCCGGGCCCAGCCCCTCGATATCCATGGCGGCGCGACTGGCGAAGTGGGTCAGGCGTTCCTTCACCTGGGCGGGGCAGGCCAGATTGAGGCAGCGCAGCACCGCGTCGTCCGGATCCTTGTGGGCCTCGGTTCGGCATTCGGGACAGGCCGTGGGAATGGGGTAGGGGACACTGTCCGGGGCGCGCAGTTCGGGCACAAAGCGGAGCACCTGGGGAATGATCTCGCCCGCCTTCTGCACTTCGACCGTATCGCCGATGCGCAGGTCTTTCTTGGCCAAATCTTCGAAGTTGTAGAGGGAAGCGCGTTTGACGATGGTACCCGCCAGGGGGACGGGGTCCAACTCGGCCACCGGGGTCAACGCGCCGGACTTGCCCACTTGAACGGTAATATCGCGCAGAAGGGTGCGGCCCACTTCCGCCGGAAATTTGTAGGCAATCACCCAGCGCGGCGACTTGGAACGGGTGCCCAGACGCTTGCGCTGCTCGGGATCGTCCACTTTAATGACCATGCCGTCGATCTCATAGTCGAGGTCGAAGCGGCGTGTGGACCATTCCGCGCAGACGGCGATGGCCTCCTCAATATCCGCACAGGGTCGGCTGTGCTCGTTTACCGGCAGCCCGCAGGACTTCAGCAGGGCCAGGGTCTCCTGATGAGATATCGGCGTCTGGTCTTCCTGAGGCACAATGTCATAGAGGTTTATGGAAAGACTGCGTTTCGCCACTTCACGCGAATCCAACTGCTTCAAGGTACCGGCCGTAGTATTGCGCGGGTTGCGGTAGGGCTCTTCGCCGGCGGCCTCGCGTAGCACGTTCAGGCGTTTCAGCTCCTGGGTGGTCATGAAGACTTCACCGCGCACCTCCAGATCGGCCGGCGCGTGGTCGGGCAGGCGCAACGGAAGCATTTTTATGGTGCGAACATTCTCCGTGATCACATCACCCTGGACCCCGTCGCCGCGCGTAACGGCGCGCGCGAGCACGCGATTCTCGTAGACGAGAGAGATGGCGATACCGTCCAGCTTCAATTCCGCCACATAGGCGGGGGCCTCACCGTCCAGCCCTTTGCGCACCCTCGCGTCGAAGTCCCGTAGTTCCGCATCGCTGTAGGTGTTGTCGATGGAGAGCATGGGAACACGATGGGCCGCCGTCTCGAAGTAGCCCAGGGGTGCACCCCCGACCCGCAGGGTGGGTGAATCGGGTTCCTGGAGTCCGGGGTAAGCCGCCTCCAGGGCTTCCAGTTCCCGCATGAGCGCGTCGAAGGCCTGATCCGTTATCTCCGGGGCCGCCTGTGTGTAATACAGGTGGTTGTGGCGCTGAAGTTCGGCTTTCAGCGCCCCATAATGGGCGATAACTTCAAGATCGGGTTGGGGCGTGGACTCGTTCATGGCGGCATTATATAGAATACCGCCGGGAGCATTATAGTTGCCTCCGGTCCCCCGGACCCATGACATGGGATTGCGGAAAGTGGGAATACAGTAAGACAATCGGTCGGGCAGGCCGTTTAGCGTCGGTGCCCGCCCTTTTTGACCGTGCCGAGACTCCGGTTGGTGGGGGACCCGGATCTTTGAGGTGTTCATTTGCACATCGCGGCGACCATGGGTTAAAACCTACTCGGATACACGGGCGCTTGCCGGGAGAGATTGCAGCATGGTAGACCTCAGAGCGCTGAAAGACGCGGCCAGTTGGTCGCGGGCGCGAAAAGAGATTGTGGAATCGGTAAATCAGGTTCTGGGTCAACGAATCGCCAAACGTGCGGACTTGCAGCTCAGCGTGGTGGATGAATTGGAGTTTCCGAACTACATCCGCCAGCGCGTGAACTATTTTGTGGACGACTGGACGCGGGTATCGGCCTGGATGTTCGTGCCCCGGGAGGTTGAAGATGCGCCCGCAATCCTGTGTTGCCATCGGGCCTGCCGACAGGGAAAGGACGAGCCCGCTGGACTGGAGGGAAACGGCCGGATGGCCTTTGCAGCCCACTACGCCGAACTGGGATATATCACCCTTGCGCCGGACAGCGTGACGGCGGGAGAGCGCGTTTCGAGCCGGTCTGAAGCTTACAATACCGACCTCTTCTACAAGGACCATCCGAAGGCTTCTCTACTAGGCAAAATGCTGGACGATCACCTTCATGCGCTGGACGTGCTGGAGGGGGATCGTCGGGTGGATTCGGCGCGGATCGGTGTCATCGGCCATGGACTGGGCGGAACGAACGCGCTGATGCTGGCCGCGACTGATGGACGGGTTCAGTGTTGCGTGGCGAGTTGCGGGTTCACCCGTTTTTCGACTGATCCCGGTGTGGCCCGATGGGCGGCGGAAGATGGTATCAAGCTCCTTCCCCGGTTGAAAGACGCGATAGACAGCGGCCAGTTCGAGTTTGACTGGGAGCATCTGCTGGCCATGGCCGCGCCGAGCGCGCTGCTGGTGATTACCGCTCTGGGAGACTCGGCCTACGCGAATCCGGAGAGTTGTGGGGATGCGGTGGAGCAGGTGGAGCGCTTGTACAAGTATTTTGGCGCGCCGCGCGCCATCGAGCATTTTACCCATGATGACGGGGATCAGATGACTTATGAAGGGCTTGACGCGGCGGACGACTGGTTCGAGCGCTGGCTTTGAGCGCGTAAAGACGTTAGTTCCGAGGGGGATGGTGTTTGGCGTGACCGCAGATTTTTACCGATGGAATGGGCTGGAGCGAGAATGGATCCGAACGTAGCTGCGCAGATTCAGAAATTACTGGACAACATGGAGCAGGTTGTCTATGGCAAACACGAAGTAGTAAAGATGTGCGTCATCGGGCTGCTTGCCCGGGGGCACATTCTGATCGAAGACGTGCCCGGTATCGGCAAGACGACCATCGCGCAGAGCATAGCCCGTTCGCTGGACTGCACCTTCAATCGGGTTCAGTTCACGAGCGACATGCTTCCTTCCGACATCATCGGCGTGTCGATGCTGGATCCCAAGACGAATGATTTCGAATTCAGAAAAGGGCCGATCTTCGCCAGTATCGTGCTGGCCGACGAGGTAAACCGCACCCCGCCAAAGACTCAGAGCGCCCTGTTGGAGGCCATGAGCGAGAATCAAATCTCGATCGACGGGCGAACCTACCCACTGCCCCAGCCCTTCATGGTGCTGGCCACCCAGAATCCCATTGAGTACGAGGGGACCTACGTGTTGCCCGAATCCCAGTTGGACCGTTTTTCGCTCCGGGTGGAGATGGGCTATCCGCCGCCCGCCGACGAAATTCGCATCATGCGGCGGCGCAACCCGCAGAAGGCCATTCATGACTTGGACCCGGTGCTCACGGTGGAGGAAATCCTCGCGCTTCAGGAACGCGTGGGCGAGATAATCGTGGACGATTCGGTGGCCCGCTATATGCTCGCTATTGTTCAGGGCACCCGTACGCACGAGCAGGTTCAGCTCGGCGCCAGTCCCCGCGGCTCGCTGGCGTTCTACGAGGTATGCCAGGCCCGTGCGCTGGTGGAGGGACGGGATTACGTCACGCCGGGCGACGTCAAGGAGATGGCCGTACCCGTGTTGAGCCACCGACTGCTGGTCAAATCCCGAGGCGCGGATCTCTCCATGGCCGCGCAGGAGCGCGCGCGGGTGATCCGCGAGATTCTCAAGCGGACCGAAGTGCCCGTCTGATGAGTAAGCCGACGGTGAACAAGAAGCGAAAGGTGCGAATGCGCGCCACGGGATGGGGATTCTGTATTATCCTCTTCCCGATACTTCTGGCCGCCTGGAATACCGGCGCCAACCTGCTCTACATCGTCGTCGGCGGATTAATCAGTTTCGTTGTTCTCTCCGCGTGTTGTGCTTTCCTCGCCTTGCGCGATGTGGAGTTGCAGCGGAATGCACCCAAAGCCGCGTATCGGAAGCAACCCTTTCAGGTACATCTTCGGATTGAGAATCGGCGGCGTTGGTTCTCGGCCATTTCGGTCCGAATCGAGCGTTCGGGCGCGACGACCGCCGCCCTGGGTTATGTCCTGAAGATTCCGCCCGGGCAGGCCGCACGCCTGGCGGTGGAGGAAGTCCAGGACCGGCGCGGACTTTACATCCTGGAACCGTACCGGCTGGTAACGGGCTTTCCCTTTGGACTGATCGAGACCTCGGTCCAGTTCGAGGACACGGCCGAGATTCTGGTGTATCCCCGCGTCTATCCCGTGCGCACCAACGCGCTGGAACGCATCCCGACGGCTTCGCAAGCTTCGACCCAGGCCAGCGAAGACGGCGACGAGTTCTTCGCCCTCAGGGAGTACATTGTGGGCGACGACATCCGCCGAATTGTGTGGCGCATAAGCGCGCGCATGGGCAAGTGGATCGTGCGGGAACTGGCGCGATACAACTCACGGCTGGTCATACTCGCGCTGGACACGACGATGGATCCCTCGCAGGAGAATTTCAACGACTCTTTCGAGGAAGCGGTGGAGCTTACCGCATCGGTGGCCATCATGTTGCTCAGGCGGCGCTATGAAGTTTCCATCGTCACCCCGGAGGTGTTCCTGGCGGGGGGGGAAGGGAAGGGCCACGAACGGCACGTATTGCGCATGCTGGCCCAAGTTGCGCCGACCGACGGCGCGCAACCCTTCTCCGAGAAACTTGCCGCGCTGGACGTGGTGGATTCCATGGTGTTTCACGTGTCGCCTGATCCGGATAAATGGGGTACCCAGGCGCGACATGGAAGGGTGCTGGACCCTCGGGAGCTTGTTCATGGATAGTCCCCACACTCCATTGCTGCGGCGTTCCACGTCCGTGTTCGTGTTTGCCGGTTACCTGGCCCTGGCCGCGGTGCCCCAGGTGGGTCCCGCCATTCTGCTCATTCCCATTCTGGCCCTGTCCTTCTGGCGCACGGGCGAACGACTGGACGCGAATCACCCGATCTATGGCGTGCTGTCCCGGGCGATCACCATCGCCTATTTCTGTTTCCTGCCCTTGAGTCTTGTCGAGCTGGACTTGCTCCCGACCGTGGTCATGCTGGTGATCTACATTCAGTGTTATACGCTGGTGCACGTCAAGCAGGTGAGGAACTACTACCATCTTTTTCTCATGTCGCTGTTCCTCCTGCTCGCGGCGTGCGTACTGACGCCCGACCCGATTATCGGTTTAATTCTGCTCATTTTTCTGGTCAGCGCGGTGTGGGCCAACATGGCCCTGCGTATCGTGATGGAGGAACTCGCCTGCGGCAAGGGTTCCGACGTCGAGTTGGTGTCGCTCGACTACATGCTGCACCACGCCTATCGGGATCAGCCTCAGGACAAAGGCTCCTCCATGCCGGCCGTAGCGGCGTCTCTCTCGGTGGCCGTGATCGTTTTCACCACGCTCTGGTTCTTCCTCACGCCCCGAATCGAGGCGGGCGTACTGGGCAGAAATCAGGTGGACAATCAAACGGTCGGCGTGGGTGATACGGTGGATCTGGAATCCGGCGGCCTCATCAGTGACGATCAGACGCCGGTGATGCTGGTGCAGTTTCCCGATGAACCGGACGGGCAGATACAGAACATTGACTGGCTGTACTGGCGGGTCACGACTCAGAACACATACGGGGACAATCGCTGGGACAACATGCCGGTTCGCTTGCTGGAACCCGGGGTGAAGAATCTCTCCCAGGGGCAGCGCAACGAAAACGGCGAGGTTCGGCGCCTGGAGCGCTTCATGCGACCCAACGCGACGGTCGTGCATCAGGTGGTTTACATGGACGACGTGCCCCGAAATGGTGTGCCCGTGCTGGATCTGGTGCAACGGGTGCGCGTGGACGACAAGGCGAAGGGTATCGAAGTGGTCTGGGGCCGCGACAACGACTTTACGGTGCGGCTGAGGAAGGAAGGCTCACGACGCCTGAACTACGAAGCCTGGTCGGAAGTGGGCGAGCCGGATATGGAAGAGCTCAGAAAGATCCCCCTTGATTTCAGTGAGATGGACCCGACCGATCTTGAGGTGCTGACGCTCAGCCCGCTGAGTGAAGAATCCATTGAGCTGGCCCGGAATCTGATGCAGGACAGGCCCACCCTGTACGACAAGGTGCTTTCGATTCAGAACTTTCTGTCTGGGCCGGACTTTCTGTACTCGCTCGACGACAGCGCAACGCAGGGGCGCTCGGTCATTGATGAATTTGTACTGCGGGACCGGAAAGGGCACTGCGAGAAATTTGCCACCGCCATGGCGCTACTGGTGCGGAGTCAGGGTATTCCAGCCCGTGTCGTTCTCGGGTACCGGGGCGGTGAGTGGAATGATTCCGATAGGACCTACACCATTCGCGCCAACATGGCTCACTTGTGGGTGGAGGTGTGGTTCCCCACGGCCGGGTGGATCAAGTTTGATCCATCTCCGCGCAGCGACGATGCGCCGGGCAGCGGTTTGAGTCGGTTGACCATGCTGGCGTCCCGGGGTCTGTTGAAAGCCAAGATGTTCTGGTTTCGCGAGGTGGTGGGCTTTGATCGGGCGGCGCAGGTGGAGCGGCTTCAAAATTTTTCGATCGGGGTGATACAGGGCTTCCGTGGTAAGACCGAGACGGCGGACGGCGAGCAAGTGACGGGCACGATGGGCATGTTGGGTTTCGTAACCCCCCTTATTGTACTTACTGGCCTCCTGGTGGGGCTTGTCCTGGCCATTGTTCGCGTGCGCTGGGTTCCCTTACCCAGGAATCTTCCCCTGAACGCGCAGCAACTTCGCGTCGTTCGCCTCTACCTCCTCCTGCGGCGGCACCTCCAGCGTTTCGGCGTGGTGTGTGCGGGAAAGACGGCGGAAGAGTTGTGCGCCGAACTTCACGGCCCGCGCTGGGGCGCACCGGCGGAAGCGCTCCGAACCATCGAACTCTACAATCAGGTGCGCTTCGGCAACCTCACGCCGGACGCGTTGGATCTCTCCGCGCTGCGCCGGTCAGTTCTCGCCATTCGCCCGGTGGAGGATTGAACCGCCCTTCGGATTATTCGTTGAGCAGGAGTCCCACCGAGTTCAGGCCCCACAGGGCGACCGCGATGTCTGGTTTGCCGTCACGGTTCAGATCGGCGCTGCAGAGCGCACGCGGCTGTCCCCCTTTGAACTGATAGGACTGTTGCGCGAATTCCAGGAAGGGCTTATTCTTGCTGTTGTCCGTGGTCATGACGACCACCCGCTCGGATGAGTAACATGCGGCGGCAATATCCGGGAATCCATCGCCGTTGAAGTCGCTCACCGTGATGTCCTGTATGCCCTCCTCCAGCACGTTGCGGTCCGCGCCGAGCATGATTTCCTGGGATACGCCAAAGTTGAATTTGCCGGTGCCATAGAAGACCACGATGGAATCATCCGTGTGCTTGTGCGACACAATGAGATCGCGCTGGCCGTCCTGATTGATGTCCGCCACCTGAATACGGTGGGGAAGCCTTCCCCGGCTGGAAAATCGCTCCACCTCCTTAAAGGCGCCGGTACCGTCGCCCTGCCAGATAGCCACTTCATCGGTCGCCATGAGGGTGACCGCGAAGTCCAGATTCGAATCATGATTGAAATCCGCCAGCTTCAGGCAGAAGGGCGCGCCGGGGAGATCGACCAGCACCGGGGCTTTGAAGTGGGTTTCGGGGTCGCCCTCGAAATAGACCAGAACGTCGCTGCCCCAGCCCGTCGCCAGCACATCCCGGAGACCATCCTGGTTGATGTCACCGGCGTCGATGGAGGTCAAGGCGGGGCGATGGTACACCGGAACGCCATCGCCGTCCATTTGCCGCTTGTAACCCAGGGTATCGCTTTCCACTCCGAAATGTTCAGGCTGAAAGATGCCCTCGTCCCGCAGGTTGAGAAAAAGGTAAAGATCGCGGTGGCGCGTGGCGTGGAAGCTTGCCACGAGGATATCGGGCCACTTGTGCGCATCGATATTGGCCACGGCGAGGGCATAGGGCCCGAAATCCGTCTTCAGGGAGGGGTGCAGCTTTTCATACTTCAGATCGCCCTGCGCGATGAGCAACGAAAGCTCGTCATTCGCGGGGCGCTCTTCACGCAGGTCGCTGAGCACGCCACGGTCCGCGGTGATGATCTCCGGCCACTCGTCGCCGTTGAGATCCACCGCTACAATGGCGGAAGGGTTTGGGCCCACCTGAAAAGGCTGGGGCCGCGCGCGCATGCCCGCCTGCGCGGCCCATGGCAGCGTGAGCAGTGTTCCAATGGCGGCAATGGCGACGCGCCGGGTCCAGAATCGGGATTTCATGAGCGCCCTCCCAGGGCGATGGCCAGTTTCAGGGCGGCTACGAGACTTGATTCACGAGCCAGGCCCTTGCCCGCGATGTCGAAGGCGGTGCCATGGTCCACCGAGGTGCGAATGATGGGTACACCGAGTGTAACGTTGACCCCCTCGTCCATGGCGATAAGTTTCAGCGGGATATGCCCCTGATCGTGATACATGGCAATGACCATGTCCAGGGTACCTTCCCGCATCTTCCGGAATATCGTGTCCGGTGGATAGGGCCCGCTGCAATCAATCCCACGCGCGATGCAGGCGTCCACGGCGGGGCGGATTTCTTCTATTTCTTCCCGACCGAAGGCGCCGGCTTCGCCCGCGTGGGGATTGAGCCCCGCGACTCCGATGCGCGGTGCGGCGAATCCCATTTTGCGAAGGGCCTCGCAGCCTATTTCAACGGAGCGGACAATCCGGTCTTTTTTGACACAATCGAGGGCCTCACGCAGGGACAGATGGCCGGTAATGTGCACGATGCGCATCGAATCCGTGAAAAGACACATGCGGTAGTCTGGCGTGTCGGTGAGTTCCGCCACCAGCTCGGTGTGCCCGATGTAGTGGTACCCCGCTCGATAGATGCATTCCTTGCTGATGGGACAGGTAACCATGGCGGTCAGCGTTCCATCCATACAGCCCCGGGCGGCCGCTTCTATCCACGCCACCGCGCTGTGGCCCGCCTCTGGATCGAGGACACCATACCGCACGTGCGGCCCTTTAACGCCCGCATCAAACACGGGGATACACCCCGGAGGCGCGGAGGCGGCCAGCGAAGGGAGGGCAACAATCGGGGGAGCCCCCGGACAAAGTGCCGTCGCGTGCTGAAGGGCCTGAGCGCTGCCCAGCACCACGGGCGCACACCACTGGGCCGGATTGTGACGGGCAAAGAGCTTGACGACGAGTTCAGGACCTATCCCGTTTACATCACCCAGGGTAATTCCTACGCGGGACAACGTCATCGAGCTTCACTTTCCAACCGGGTTGAGAGCGGGGTGGCAGGGAGGGTCTCACAGTCTGCCATTGAGACGCCTATCGTAGCACAAAGCGGGACTTGAATCCCATGCGCAGGAGGGACTTCGGGTGGGTTGGGTGCCACGGCGCGCGGCGCTCTCCCGCGTGACGGCGACGGTAAAATTTCACCGAATTCCCCTGTATTCACTTCGTTTTCCATTTTGTCCTTGCGTTGGAACTATTCGGATGCTATACTCATTTTTTTACGCCAGACACGCGGGATCGCAGGTCCACGGGAGGGGGCCTGTTCGTCCCGCACACCCCCGTTGCGGTGGGTCTTTGGCGAAATCTCTTCGAACACCCGACGGGTGAAGTGTATCTATTCATAGAGAGGAGTTCATGCGTTGACGCTTTCACCCTGTGACCCGCCCGACGCCCTGATCGCCTCTCTTTGTGTTCAGGCGTCCGCCTCGGCGGAGGGCTTCGACTGGCCTGACGTTGCCGGCGTATTGGACAAGGTGGAGGAGGAAATAGGGGAGATTCGCCACGCGCTTGCCGCGGGAGACGCTCCCCACGCCCGGAAGGAACTCGGAGATCTCCTCCTGATCTCCGTCAATCTGGCGCGCTTTCTCGGGGCCGATCCCCGCGAAGAGCTCCTGAGCGCCACCGCGCGCTTCTCCAACCGGTACTCATTTCTCAAAAAATCGCTCGCCGGCGAAGGAAAAAGCGTGGGGGATTGCGACCTGGAAGCGCTGGAGCGCCGCTGGCAGCAGGTCAAACACGAAGCAGACAAAGTACTTAGCACAGGGCTTGACATGGGTCGCGTTTATGGTGCAAACTCAGGACCTGATTTTATCAAAAACCCTTGATTTTACAGGTCGGAATGAAGGTGTGGATAACTTGTTGGAAACCCGTGGAGAACTGGTGGATAACTTTCGGGATCCGGCCTGGTCAAGGGCTTGAGAGTCATATTCTGGCTCGCCCCGGTCGGTTGAGGGTGTGGCAAACGACAACTGGATTTGCTCGTCAATTGCACTAGCATACTATTTTATTCCGGCAATGAGTTGATTCGGTTGGTGTTCGTGGTCGGACAGGAGAGATGATGGCTTCAAAGAGCGAAGTGAACCCATGGCAACAGGCGCAGGTGCACTTGCAGGCGGCGCTGGATGAGTACAGCTACAAGAACTGGTTTGCCCAGACGCGCTTCGAGTCCTGCGCAAACGGCCAGTTGCTTGTAGGTGTACCCAGCCAGTTCTTTGCCGATTGGCTGCGCGATCACTACATGGATGCCGTTTGCGATTCCCTTCGGAAGGTCATGCCGGACTTCGAGTCCGTGCAGTTTATTCCCCGCCCCGAGCACACGGCGGATCTGAACGTAGCCCGGCTTCCCAGGCCCATGGGCCAGTCCAAGGCGCCGTCGACCGCGGAACGCGCTCCGGTCAAACGGCCCGGTGCGACTCCACGCAGCTACAACGGCTTTAATCCCCGGTACACCTTTGACCGATTTGTAATTGGTTCGGGTAACCGCTTCGCCCACGCCGCCGCCCGCGCGGTGGCCGAGTCCCCCGGTCGGGCCTACAACCCCCTGTTCCTCTATGGCGGCACGGGGCTCGGCAAGACGCACCTGATGCAGGGTATCGGCCAATATCTCATGTCGCGTCAGTCGGATCTGCGCTGCGTGTTTATTTCCTCCGAACACTTCACGAATCAGCTCATTCAGAGCATCGCGGAGAAGTCGACCCAGCAGTTTCGCGCCAAATACCGCAAGGTGGACGTGCTGCTTATCGACGATATCCAGTTCATCGCGGGCAAAGAGGCAACCCAGGAAGAGTTCTTCCACACGTTCAACGTGCTCTTCGACATGCACAAGCAAATCGTGCTGTCCAGCGATCGCAGCCCGAAGGAAATGCGTGGTATAGAGGAACGTCTCATTTCGCGCTTTGAGTGGGGCCTGGTGACCGACATTCAGCCGCCCGATCTGGAGACCCGCGTCGCCATTCTTCAGCGCAAGGCCCAGGAAGAGAATCTTACAATTCCCGACGATGTCATGCGCTACATCGCGACCTACATCACCACCAACATCCGCGAGTTGGAAGGCGCCCTGATCACGGTACTGGCCTACAGCCGCCTTACGGAGGAGAAGATCTCCATCTCGATGGTGGAAGATGTGTTGCGCGACCTGATCGGCTCTGAGAAGATCAAGCCGGTCACCATCGAGCAGGTCCAGCGCGCGGTGGCCGATCACTTCGATGTCCGCATCGCCGACCTCCACGGTCGCAGTCGCCAGCGCCAGATTGTGAAGCCCCGCCAGCTTGCCATGTACCTCTGCAAGGAGTTGATCCCCAGTCTCTCATTGAGCGATGTGGGGGAAGCCTTCGGCGGCAAGGATCACACCACGGTAATGTACGCCTGCGACAAGGTTTCCACCGAGGTAAAGGAGTCCGCCGTCTCGCGCCAGATGGTCGAGCAACTGACCAAAACCATCCGGTCCTGACACCCGGCTCCGGTCGCATTGACCGCGCGGAACCCCATTTTTACTGGAGTCCGGCCCCGCGCTGTGTTACCATAGAGCGAGGAGTCCAGCTACATGTCCGTACTTGATATCGTTCTATTTCCCGATGACCCCCTCACCCGCAAGGCGGAGCCCTACGCCGAGATAGGACCCGACGTGGCCCGTCTCGCGCGGGATATGATCGAGACCATGCACGCCGCCGATGGTGTGGGCCTGGCCGGTCCTCAGGTGGGTGTGGCCAAGCGCATCTTCGTGTATCATGAGCCGGACGGCGAACCCCGTTGCCTGGTGAACCCCGAGATTCTTGCCATGGACGGGAGCGAGGAAGGGGAAGAAGGCTGCCTCAGCATGCCCCGGGTCTACTCCGATCGGATTCCCCGGGCAACCTACGTGGAGGTCAAGGGTTTCGATGAGACCGGTGCGCCGGTTCACCTCGAGGCGAGAAACTTCCTGGCCCGCATAATCCAGCACGAGTACGATCACCTCGACGGCATTCTTTTTCCCCAGCGACTGGATATCATCACCCGAGATGCGGTGCTGCAGGAGTGGCAGGCCGTGCGCGCGGAAATTCTGGGCGAAAAAAAGCGGCAGCCGGTCTAAGCCCATGTTGCTGGATTCTCCAACCGTGGAACGGCTGGTGGACGCCTTTCGGCGGCTTCCCGGCGTGGGAAAGCGCTCGGCCGAACGGCTCGTCCTGCATTTATTGAGTGCGCCCGCGGACGATGCCTACCGCCTGAGCGAGGCGATTCGAAGCGCCCGGGAGCGAATTACAACGTGCGGGATCTGCAGGAATCTCACCGAGGAAGACCCCTGTGTCATCTGCGCGGATGAGCGGCGCGACGCCTCCCTCATTTGCGTTGTGGAGCAGCCCGCGGGCGCCATGGCAATTGAACGGGGGGGGATGTTTCGGGGGCGATACCACGTGCTCCACGGCGTGCTCAATCCCCTCGAAGGGGTGGGGCCTTCCGAGTTGTGTCTGGATCGGCTCTATGCCCGCCTGGGCGGCAACGCGGTGGAAGAAGTGATTATCGCGACCAACGCCACGGCGGAAGGCGAAGCGACCGCGCTCTACCTTTCGAGGCAACTCGCCCAGCGGGGCGTGAAGGCCAGCCGCATTGCGCACGGTGTCCCCATGGGTAGCGGATTGGAATTTGCCGACGAGGCGACGCTTTCCCACGCCATGCAGGGGCGTACCCTGCTCCACTGAGTCAGGTGTCCCATCAGCGGGATGCGCGCGGTGTTTCCTGAGTCGGCGTTGCCGTATTCAGGCCGAGAAAAGCCTCCTTCAACTTCGCCTCCACCCCCGTAATGTTCATCTCCACGCGATACGTGTTTTCTTCTTCAAGCCAGCCGTAGGTGCTCTCCAACGTCAGCTTGTGGGTGCGTTTGAGTTCGGTGGCGAGCATGGGCAATACAAAGGGTCCCATGAATTCTAGTCGCCCCCGCACTTCCGGGGCCGCATGGATAAGGAGCTGAATGACCAGTGTGTCCGGATTCTTCAGGTCCATCGCCAGCCGTACATCGGTCACTTGTGTAAGCAGGTCCAGCGCCGCGGTGAACTGGGGGTTGGTCTTGAGCAGCTCAAGGCTGGAGCCCCAGATGGGCGCGCAGGCGGCAATAAGAGTGACGATATCGCCCGTTCGATTGTCAATGACGCCCTCGGCCAGGTGACCGCCGTGCAGCGTCAGCGTCTCCTCGGGCGAGTCCATGGTCCAACTTTCGAGAATGGTCGATTCGAGGCCTTCCGGCAAGGCGAGAGAGCCCTGAGCCTGCAGTTTGCCCCGTCCTTCCAGGGAAAATCCGGGATCATCCCACTTGATGGCGGAGGTCGCTTCTTTGAAGTTCGTCTGATTGTTGAGAAAATCGGGCAGGAAAGGGCCGCCGCGCTGTTCATTGAGGAACAGGGTGAAGCGGTAGGAACCGTCGCGGAAATCCGAATTCCCGAGCAACGCGACCTCTCTCGGAAGCACTTTGGGAATGATACCGGCAAGATCCCAGGGAAGCCATGCGGGCAAGGGGGACTCCGGGGGATAGTAGGGCTTGAGCTCCTCGCCCAGTCGCGCGGTATCCACCACCAGGCGCAGGCGCGTATCGGCCGTAGCCAGGGAGTCGTGGGTTACGACGGAGGACGGGAGCCAGCCGTAGGTCTGATCGAGCTTATAGCCCGCAACGGAACCGAAAACGCCCACCACGAGTAGCAGGGCGACAAAGGCAATGAACAACTTCTTTCGCATGCGGACTCCATCGGGCGACGGGAAAGGGCGCCATCAAGATTACGTTTGTGGGTGGTTCGAGGGAGACACACCCTCGAATGCCCCCGCGAGTCGATAGTACACCGGAATTCGTGCGTTTATCCGAAATCCGGCGCGATGATACAAGTTAACGGCGGGATTATCGCATGTTACACCCAGCGCAATATAGTCCAGCGCCTCCTCGGCAAAGGCGGTGCTCAGCCCCTTAAGAAGCGCGGTGCCCAGTCCAATACCTTGGAATGCGGGGGCGACGGCCAGGTGGAGGACGAACCCCAGGCCCGGCAGTACCTGACACCCGATGCCAAACCCGGCACATTGACCATTTTGCCAGGCGGCGAGGGTGTGGGTGCTATTGTGTCGCCCAAACTCGCCGACCGTGGCGCGGAGTATATAGTCGAGGGCCCGAGACGCCGATTGCACTTCGGGAAAAAGAAAACGCTCCGGGTGCCCCCGATAGGTCTCGGCCAGAACGGTCGCCAGGGCGTGAAGATCCGCAGGTGCTGGATGGGTGAACGCGAATTCCCCACGGTAGTGTGATGGTCGGGATTCCGTGGGACAACACATGAGTTGGCGATTCAACGTGCTAAAACCACGCTTCGAAAAAACGCTGTCCAGGTCTATTGGGCAAAAAGGTATGAATTCTGTGAAGATATCGGCGCACGGTTCCAGCGAATCCAGCGCGAAATTCAACAGGGCTTTCCCCGCGCCCGAGTGACGATAGGGCCGCAGCACATGGAAGAATGAAAGAGTTGTCCGGGTATTCTCCCGCTTCGCGAGAAGCAGGGCGCAGACGACCCCTTCGGAGGCGCATCCGAAGGCGAGGACATCGGGGCGGGCCATAGTTGCGGCGATTCCAGCGGCACCGGCGATAGCGTAGTGATCGGCGGCTTCCGTACCGTAGATTTCCTGGAACCCCGGAAGAATTTCGCCCACATAGTCGGAAAGATTGGACGGGGCACACTGAAGTGGCATCGATTCAAACATAAAGGACGGACCCAGGGGAACTCGTGAAGGTGGAAGTATACCCCGCGCCGAGGCGGGTTCCAAGCGGGCTTGGTCGTCGCGGTTGAGTTATTCCTTCGACCCCACTATAATTAGGCATCCTAACTAAGGGAAGTGCTCATGAGTGATCCGACCCAGACCCAGGCACGGGAAATTTACCGGACGGTAAGACTGCTCAAAGACCGGCTCTGCCACAAATTTCAGGCCCGTGCAAGGGAAGGGGGGAGTTCGGAAGTCGGCAACGAACTTACTTTCGTGCAGAGTAACGTTCTGATGGCCATCGACGAGCGCGGTGAACTCTCCGTTAAGGAACTTGCGGACGCGCTTCACGTTACCCCGCCGTCCGCCTCGGCAATGGTGGATCGTCTGGTGGAGTTGGGGATGGTGATTCGGGAACAGTCTCAACAGGATCGCCGCGAGGTTCGGATTCGGTTATCGGAAACGGGCGCCGTTCATTTTCAAGAAATGGAAGGGCAGATTCTGGAATACATAAGCGCACTTTTGATACAACTCGGGCCCTCATGCTCGGCGCAGTGGTGTGAAGTTTACGCGCGGATTCGTGAAATCATCGCAGCCGAGATGCGCTCGGAGCTTGGGCCGTTGGTGAAGAAAGAAGGGGTGGGATGAACAATGACGAACAGGGGGCAACCCCTTCGGAAGCAGGTGCGGTCACCTCAGAAGAGGCGGGCCATACCCGGGAGGCCTCGCTCATCGTTCGGGTGCTGGTCTGCATCGTCGTACTTGCGGTCGGGGTAATGTCGATGGCGCTGATGGTGTACCTCAAGGAAGAGCCTGCGGAGGCCGTGCAGGTGGAGCGGGCCCTCCCCGTGGAGACGCTTCAGGTGGCTCCGGAAATTGTCCCGGTCGTCGTGACCGGTCTGGGCGAGGTGCGCGCGCTAAACGTGGTGCCGCTATCGGCGGAAGTACCGGGTCTTGTGGCCGAAGTACACCCGAATCTGGAGGTGGGGGAAAAGATTCCGGCGGGTGCCCTGCTTTTTCGCCTGGATGCGAGCGACTACATCGCCGCCCGCGACCGCGCCGCGGCGCAAGTACGTCAGTTCGAGAAAACGGTCGAGCGGCTCACCCGGCAGATGGAAATTGACACGGAGCGCCTGAGCACGATAGAGCGAAACGAGGCCCTGATGAAGGCCGAGCATGAACGTGTCAAAGCGCTCTACGAACAGGACGACGTGGGAACGCGATCCGCGGTGGATCAGTCGGAAATGGCCTTCAATCAGGCTGCGGATGCACGCGATCAACTTGGTCAAGCGGTCTCTTTATACCCGGTGCAGATCGAGGAGGCCCAGAGCGGCCTGCAGGCGGCGCGCGCCCAACTCGCCTTGGCGGATGCGAATCTCTCCAGGACGGAAGTCCGGGCGGAGTTCGATGCCCGCGTCAAAAGTGTGAATCTCGAGCTGGGCCAATACGTCAATCCGGGAATGACCGTCGTGACACTGGCGGACGACCGTGTGCTTGAGATATCTGTGTCCCTCGACAGCCGGGATGCCCGGAGCTGGCTCCAGTTTGAAGGCGATGCGCCGGGTGCTGAGCAATCCTGGTTTGGGGCGATTAAGCCCGTCACCTGTTCCATCTATTGGACCGAGGCCCCCGATGCGCGTCGCTGGGAGGGAACTGCGGACCGGATCGAGAACTTCGACCCGCAGACGCGCACGGTAACGGTTGCGGTTCGCATAAGTCCCGAAGGGGCGGACGTGGGCGGGGACGGCCTGCCTCTGGTTGAGGGTATGTTCTGCCAGGTGGAGATTCCCGGCAAGTCGATGGAGCAGGTCTTTCGACTGCCGCGATGGGCGGTAACCTATGAGGGCAACGTCTATCTCGCCCGGGACAATCGTCTCATGATCCATCCTGTGGAGGTCGTGCGCAATCATGGCGAGGAGACCTTCGTTAAAGGGTTGGCCGCCGGAGACGAGGTGATCACTACGCGCCTCGTAAATCCCCTTCCCAACACGCTTCTCGCTCCCGAGGCGCAAGAGGCTGCGCCTTCATGAGAGGTCTTCTGGCGGCATTTGCGCGGAACACGGTTTTCGCGAACATTCTTCTGTTCTTTTTCATCGTCATGGGCCTCCTGGCGGCGTTGAATATGGTTCGGGAGACCTTTCCCGAATTCAGTCTGGATTATATTCAGATCCGTGTGCCCTGGCCCGGCGCCGATCCGGAGGATGTGGAGGAGGGGATCTGCCGCAAAATTGAAGAAGCGATCGAGGCCATTGAGGGGATTAAGACCTACACCTCCACATCGTCCGAGAATTTTGGATCGGTGCTGATCGAGGTGGAGCAGGGCTACGACACCGCCGTCGTCAAGGACAAAGTCCGAAACGAGGTTGAGGCCATTTCCTCGTTCCCGGAAGATGCGGAGCGCCCCATCACCGAAGAGGTAACCTTGCGGCGCGAAGTCATGATGGTTTCCCTCGCAGGCGAGGGGCTCGACGAACGCCAGCTTAAGGAGTGGGCGGAAGAGGTCAAGGAATCCCTTCAGCTCCTTCCCGAGGTGAGCCAGGTTCAGATCATGGGCGCCCGGGAATATGAGATTGGCATTGAGGTTTCGGAAGAGCGCTTGCGCGAGTACGGGCTCACCTTTGCCCAGGTGTCCCAGGCCGTCCGGCAGAGCAGCCTGAATCTGACCGGCGGCACCGTCCGCACGGAAGGGGAAGATATCCGCCTCCGCACGATTGGCCGGAAATATACCGGCAGCGAGCTGGCCGAGATTGTCGTGATGGCCAAGTCCGACGGCGACGTCATCACGCTCGACCGAATCGCGCGTATCGACGACGGATTTTCGGAAGACCAGTTGGTCTCCCGCTTGAATGGTGCTCCCGCGATCACCGTTGGCGTGCTCAAGACGCAGGATGAAGACGCGCTCGCCATATCCAGAGCCGTTACAAAATGGGTGAGCGAACAAGAGCGGATAATCCCCCAGGGGCTAAGCATCCGAATCTGGAATGACACCAGCGTCATGCTCCAGGCGCGGATCGATCTTCTCCTGGAGAACGGCGTCATGGGCCTGGCACTGGTTTTCATAATATTGTGGCTCTTTCTCGACCTGCGAATGAGCTTCTGGGCCAGCATGGGTATTCCCATCAGCATCGCGGGTGCCCTCGGCGTCATGTGGGCCCTCGGCGCAACCCTCAACATGGTTTCGCTATTCGGCCTCATCATGGTGCTCGGTATTATCGTGGACGACGCGATTGTCGTGGGCGAGTCCATTTATGTGGCGCGACTTAACGGCGCCGGGCCACTGGAAGCGGCCATCGAAGGCACGCGGGAAGTTGCCCTGCCCGTGATCGCGGCGGTGACCACCACCATCGTGGCCTTTATACCCCTCGGCTTCATCGGCGGGATCATGGGCAAGTTTATCGCCATCGTGCCGGTGGTGGTGATCGCCTGCCTGAGCGTCTCGTTGGTGGAAAGCCTCATTCTCCTTCCCGCGCACTTGAATAACCTGCCCGATGCCCACGAACAGCGCCGACTGGGACGGGGTCGCGCCATGGCCTTTCGAATCCACCACTTTACCAATGACTGTCTCGTCTGGGTGGCCGAACACCCCTACGCGTCTTTTCTCAAGGTTTCCCTCCGGTGGCGATACGTGTCTTTGGCCGCCTCGGTTTCTATTTTTCTTTTCGCAATCGGCATATGGGCGGGGGGCATTCTGAAATTTGAAATGTTTCCCAAGGTGGACTCCGACATTCTGACCGCGAGCGTGGAATTCCCCGACGGAACGCCCCTCTCCGTCACCCAGGCCGCGGTCGAGCAATTGGAAACTGCACTGGGACGGATCGCCGAGCGGGAAAAGACGCTGACCGGCGAACCGCTGATCAAGAATACGTTCTCCCTCATAGGTTCCATGATCCAGGAGGGCCCTCCAAGAAACGGCAACAATGTCGCCTCTATCCGTGTTGAACTGCTGGACTCGCCGTCGCGCGGGATTTTCTATGAGACGCTGGCCGACGACTGGGAAAAGGAAGTGGGGAGTCTTCCCGGTGTATTGTCCCTTTCCATCGTCGGTATGGAGAACGGACCGCCCGGCGCCGCCATTGAAATCTGGCTTCAGGGCCATGATATGGACGTTCTCAACGCAGCCGCGGGCGACCTGAAGGAAGAACTGTCCACCTTCAACGGCGTGTACCAAATCCAGGACGATTACCGGCCGGGGAAGAACGAACTCAAGTTCACGCTGAAGCCCGAGGCCCGCGTGCTGGGGCTGACCGTGGCGGATCTTGCCCGTCAGGTCTATGCGGGCTACTTCGGAGAAGAAGCTTTCCGAATGCAGCGGGGCCGCGACGACATTCGCGTGCGGGTGCGCTACACCACGGAAGAGCGCAAGCAGATAGCGGAGCTTGAGCAACGCCGGATCCGTACCCCGCAGGGCCACGAAGTTCCGCTACACTCGGTTGCCTTCATTGAGTATGGCGCGGGCCTGTCGGATATCAAGCGGACGGATGGGATGCGCCGTGTGGCGGTGACGGCGGAGGTCAATACGAACAAAGCAAATACGGATACTATCGTTACGGCGATGGAAAAAGAGTTCTTCAAGGGACTTCAGGCGAAATATCCGGGACTCTATGTGGACTTCCAGGGCGAGAAAAAGAAGTCCCAGGAGTCTTTTACCAGTCTGAAGGTTTCCTTCCCGCTCGCACTGATTGGCATCTACGTAATTATCGCCACCGTGTTCCGCTCCTATCTGCAACCACTGGTCATCATGATCACCGTTCCCTTCGGTATCATCGGCGCCTTTCTCGGGCACCTCGCCCTGGGCTTTGAACTTTCCATGATGAGCCTCTTCGGCATTGTGGCCCTCGCGGGCGTCGTGGTGAATGACGCGATCGTGCTGGTCGAATGCGTAAATATGTTGGTGGCTACGGGCATGCCCTTCCGCGAGGCGATCTGGCGAGGCGGCGTGCGGCGGTTCCGCGCCATCTTCCTGACCACGGCGACCACCGTGGGCGGACTCGCGCCGCTGATTCTGGAGCCGGATGTGCAGGCCCAGTTTTTGGTGCCGATGGCGGTTTCCCTCGCGGCCGGCGTGGCCTTCGCCACCCTGCTGACCTTGATCCTGCTTCCATGCCTGCTCCTGATTCTGAATGACCTTCGCCGTCTCGCCTATTGGTTCGGGCATCGTGAATGGCCGACGAGAGAAGCGGTGGAGCCCTGGGTGGGTGAGGCGGCTTCCCTCGCGAGCGCTCAGGCCCATCAGGGGCGCCAAACTCAGCCCTTAAGCGTGGTTTCACCATGAACATGGATGTCATCGGTCGGCGAACAAGCCTTGAACGCCTTGTCCAGATTGGGGAGTGGCCCATGCGAAGCCTGAGGATCGTCTCGATATTTGCGCTGAGCATCGCTTTTTTCTCTGCGGAATTGTCGGGCGAGGAGCCCCGCTCCCTCGACATTGTGGAAGCTCTTCCCGTGGTTGAGGAATCCGACACTGCTCCCGATTCTGTCGCACCGTCGGCGGAGACAACCGCGGAGGAGTCGGGTGAGTCTGTGCCGTTCGTGCTCGATCTTCGTGCCGCACAACAGCTTGCCCTGGAGAAGAACCCCACGCTTTTCGCGGCCGCCGCGCGGGTGGACCAGGCGCGGGCGCGGGTACGCCAGGCTCGTTCCCTATATTTACCCCAGTTGGACGCCGTCTTTTCCGCTACGCACACCCACCTGCCGTCCAATACGGTGAATGCCGCCAAAGACCAGGCGCTGTTATCTCCACTAACCTCTTCCCTGCGGGGCAGTATTCCGCAGGCGCTTTTTGACACGGGCGAGGGCGGTGGTGTGGAGGGGGCGCTGTTCTCGTCCATCGCGGGACTCTATTCCGGACTTCAGGCGCGGGGAAGCGTGGACGAGAGTGTGGAGAATTATCAGGCTTCGCTCACGGCATCGTACATTCTGTTTGACGGCTTTTCGAGACGCTTCACCAATGCCATGGCCCGCTTCGGGCGGGAGGAGAGCGAGGCGGCCCATCGTGAAGCGGTGCGACTGGTTCTTGATGCCATCGCCCAGAGTTATTATGGGGTGCAGCTCGCCCGGGAGAACGCCTCGATCGCCCGTGCGGACGAGTCGTTCAACGAACGTTTGTTGAAGGAAGCCCGCCTTCGCAAAGAGCGCGGCACGGGCTCGAAGAGCGATGTGCTGAATTTTGAAGTGGCCCTGCGGGCCGCTCAGTCGGCTCGGATCCAGGCCGAAGGGCAGGAACAGGTCGCACGGGTTGCTCTGGCGGCGCTTATGGGCTTGCAGGACGCCAAGCTCGGGGAAGCGGTGGAGATTGCTCCGTTGCCCGAGGAAGTTCCGGAGGACCTGCACTCCCCGAATCTGGAGGAAATGATCGGCGAGGCCATGACGACGCGTCCGGACATTCAGCAGGGCGAGTTCCAGGTCGCCCGGATCGAGGCCCAGCTCGGGGAACGCCGGTCAAGTTACTATCCGCAGGTGCGGACCTTTGCCTCCCAGCGCGCTTCCGCGTCGGACAACGCCCGATTCGAGCAGGAAGACTTTGGAGCGACGGTCGGTGTGGATATCAGCTATGGCATTTTCGCCGGGGGCCGCAATCGCGCCACGGTTGCCGAGGCTCGGCACCAGTTGGAGGAGGCGGAGTACCTGCTGGAAGCCCTGCGGCTGGGAGCCACCGAAGATATACGCCGGAGCGGCATCATCTTGCAGACCGCCCAGGAGACGCTCGCGCTGCAACGGACCACGGCCGAGTATGTTCAGGCCAACCGGGACCTGGTGGAAAAGGAGTATGAGGCTGGACAGGGGAGTCTGGCCCGTTTGAATCAGGCCCAGCGGGATCTCGTGGCGGCAGAGGCTCGACTCGCCCTGGCGCGGGTAGCCCTGTACTCCGCATGGCATGCGCTGGAGACCGCGACCGGTGAAACTATTTCCCACTTTGAGGGATGTATCCCCTGTGGGGAGGCTCCATCCGAGTAGCCGAAGGAGGCCGAACTTTGATTATTCCCCCGTTCTGTGCTACGGTATTTTCTGTTTTTAATCGCTTTTCGCGGGGAATTTCCAAACAGGTGCTCCTTCATGAATATCTCTGAACTGCTTTCCAATCCCTCCATGATCCATGCCGCTATCGTGCATATGCCGATCGCGGCCTCGTTTATCGGCCTGCTGTTCGTCATTCTCAGCGCGATCTTTCATCGGAACAACACGGTGCGCGCATTGACGGCCCTGCTCTTCGTCATTGTCGTCGTCTCGGCCTATGTGGCCATAGAGTCGGGCGAAGACGCGCGGGATCTGGTGCCGAATACCCTGCCCACCGCCGTGTGGGATCAGATTTCCGCCCACAAGGCCGCAGCCGAGCAAGTACTCTATGCGGGGGCATTTACCCTGATCTGTCTTGTCCTCTCCCTTATCCGTTTCGACGTGATACGTATCGGCGGTCTATTACTGGCGGCCGTCGGCGCCATAGCGACAAACATCTTCTGCGCCAGCACGGGCCATCTGGGCGGCGCGCTAGTCTACAATCACGGCGTGGGGACGCCGATGGTGCATCAGACGGCTCCGGAGCCCGTGGTGGAACCGGTTACTCCGGTTCCCGCCCCCGTAATGCCCGGCGAGAATGCTGTTCCGGCGAACCCTGCGCTACCGACACCCGTTCCCGCCGAGATTGCGCCCGTCGCAACGCCTGCGGAGTCCGCGCCGGTTGAACCGATGCCCGCCGCACTTGCGGAGAACCCCGAATGGCTGCCGATCCGCGAGTTCACCGCCGAAGAAGCGGCATTGGTAAGCTTCAAACGCGACGTGTGGCCCATCATCGACGATCAGTGCACGAGCTGCCACGAGAATCCCGATGCGGATGGCGACTACGACATGACCACGGTGGAAGGGATGGCCAAGGGCGGCAAGAAGGGCGGCCCCGGCATCGTTCCCGGTAAACCCGACGAGAGTTCCATCATTCACTACATTCGGGGTATTGCCAAACCCCGCATGCCGGAAGACGAGCCCCCCCTCACCGACGAGCAGGTGCACACGTTGCGTATGTGGATCGCCGCCGGTGCGAAAGACGACAGTGCTGAAGCATCAACTCCCGCGCCCGCCGTCGAAGCTCCCGCTCCGGTAGTGGCCCCCGAAGCGCCCGTGCCAGCGCCTGTGGTCGAGCCGACACCGGTGGAAGCCGTTCCCGCACCCGCCGAAGTCACCCCGGCTCCCGAAGCCGCAGCTCCGGTCGAGAATGTTCCGGTAGTGGAAGAAGCACCGGCGCCGGCAGAAGGCCAGATCTAACCCCCCGTTAAGTTGACAGCCAAAACATACAAAGAGCGCGAAGCAAGCAATTGCTTCGCGCTCATTTTCTTTCGAGGTTCCCGGTAGTTGAACGGGGGCATTCCCTCTGGACGGGACCGTGCCGTGTTCTTAAAGCGGGGGACGGTCCCGCACGTTGGGGTGGGACTTGCTCTGTCGAGTAAGTATTGATTGCCCAATTTCCCGGCCCCATTGTAGGCACCCTTGCGTGCAGTGTTTTGTTCCAGTTGGAATCGGAGTGAATACCCTGTAAGTTAATCACAACCTACGGAGGAATTCACAGTGAAACGTAAACGGAAGCATATCAGCGGTACGGAGAAGGTAGCTGCGCTGCGGCGTCATCTTTTGGAGGGGGTTCCGATTTCTACCCTCTGCGATGAGCTCGGGGTGGCCC